>JAAZNR010000442.1 GCA_012798155.1 Thermogutta sp.
ACTCGCGTTTGGGGGAAGTCCGGAGCCTGCCGGAGGGCGGCACGAACGGTCTCGCCCAAATACGCGACCAGATGTTCGGCCGTGGTGTTGGGCACGGGCAGGAAGCAGCAATCCTCACGGGGCAGGCATCTCCGCTTTCCGGCGGAGAGCAAGTGAACTTCCCCGTCCTTTTCCGAGACGCGAATCCAGGACGAATCGCCGGGAATCAGGACGCGATGATCGAGGGGGAGCAGGATTTCGCGAACGATCTGCTCCAGGTGGAGGAAATCCAAAAGAAGACCGGCCGGCGACGGTCGGCCGGTCAGTTCGACGACGACCCTGTAGTCATGCCCGTGAAGGGGCTCGCACGTGCCGTCGTCGAAATAAACAAAGTGCGCGGCACTGAATCGGAAGTGCGGCGAGGCTACCTTAATGGTTGCCGATGGAGCGGAACGCATCACGGATTCGCCCGATCACCTCCGTCGCCGAACCGGCGCCTGGACCGCCGCCCCCATCCGGCAGCCGACCCCGCCGCACTAACCTGCCGCCCGATCAAGGCCGTTCGTCGCTCTGTGGAATTCACGCCAGCTCCGGCGGCAACTCCGGAACGGTCCCCGTCGGCGTCACGCCCTTTTTCTCCCGACGTTTCTCCAATTCCCGCCCCAAAACTTGGCTTAACCGGTCCGCCGAACGATTGATCACCGTGACCAGATCGGCGTCCCGATCCTCGATCTTGATCAGCTTTCCTCCTTTCAGGGAAACCAGAACGCGACACTCCTTGTCCACGCCACCTCGCGGACCATTCACGTCTTCGAGGACGACTTCCACGCTGTTGATCCACCCGTTGAACTGGTCGACGGCGAAATTGATACGCCGTTGGAGCAACTCGTGCGCGGCCTCATCCAGATTGACGCGACGGGTTAAGACGCGGAGATCCATGGTACCCTCCTCTCAAACCGCGAGAAAACAAGGACGTCCCCGTCGGACATCCTGACGATTGCGCAAGAACACCTCCTTCCGCCCCGGGGAGACGGAAAAAGGCGATACACGCGACGTGGGACTCAGCATCGAATCTTCCGAACTCAGCCGTCCCATAAACATGGGCACCCCCCAAAAAGATAAGCCTCGCTTCCGTGCCGAAAAATTGCGTATCGCAAAATGAGGTCCTGATTTGATCGACCGAGGGGGCCTCTTGGTCGCCCGACACCACCTCCTATCCTAACCGTGTTTCGAGCACAAACAAGCCTTTTCCCCAATTGTAGTGCGCCCACGGCGGGAAAACCGCCCAGCATTACCACCGCAGAGGGGGTTCCGGCTTTCGCCGCCCTCGGCACCTCCGTCTGGAAGGACGTAGGAGGATCGCTTCCGGTTCGCCTTGTCCGATAGAGCCTTTTCCGATAGAGCCGCCGAGCGCGAGTTCTTTCACGAGATCGTTCCGAGCGCTACGTCTCGCCGCCTCCCGGCAGGGTGCCGCCGGATTGGCATTCTCCGGCCCACCTTCGGCTGAAGGTCGCCGCCCGGCCTCTCGCAGGAATCCCCCACGGTTTGCGAAACCGCCCAAGCGAACGCGGTGTATACTGTTACGCCGGGACGCAAGCAAGAGCCGCAAGCAAAAATGGATTGAATAATGCATTACCGACCGGTACGAACTGGCGACGACGCGAAAAACGCCCGGTCCGGCGGCGGCCGAAAAGTTCGAATCCCACATTCCCGACACCGATCAAGGCCGGCCCGATTTATGATGGTTACCAGCCGCGGATTCTCACGCACCGTGTTATCGCTTGGACTACTCGGCGTCGCGTTGACGGCGCCGCCGGCCCACGGCGATCCGCTCGACTGGGGTCTTGTGCCCCAAAAGTGGAATTGGTGTGCCCATCTCGATGTGGACAATTTGAAGAAGTCGTCGCTGGCCGTGCAGATCATCGACCAAATTATTGCCCAAAACGCCGATCTTCGCAAACTCCGCGAGATTCCGTTGATCGACTTGAACCCGGGTGAAGACATCAAAAGCGCCACCATCCTGGGGACGCGATTCAGTCCCGAAAAGGGTATCGTCTTGCTCCGCGGACGATTCGATCAAAAACAATTGGTGGCTCTGGTGTCACTCTCGCCGCGCTACGAAACGCAGACATTCGAGGGCAAGGTGCTGCATCGTTGGTGGGACGAGGACCAAAACTCCTACATGACGGGCACGTTCCTGAGCGAAGATCGGCTGGCCTTCGGGAAGGACGAAGCCGCGCTCCGCGCGATCATCACCGCAAGCACGGCGAATCCGACGACGGCCGATCCGTTTTTCGTGAACGATCCGCAAACGTTTTTCGTCTTCCATGCCAGGGGCCTGGATGAATTACCCCTCCCTTTTGTTTCGCCTATCGTGAAGCGGAGCCGACGCCTGAGCCTGGCAATCGGGCAGCGAGGCGACCAAGCGTTTGCCGTCCTCGCCGCCGAGTTTCAGTCGCCGAGCACCGCCGGCGATGTACGAGACGTGCTAGCCGGCCTGGCGGCCCTGGGACGTCTGCAAAACGCCGATCACCCCCGGATTTACGAGTTGTTGCAGCCTATCCGATTTACCACGGAGGGGAACGTGGTGCGGGGTGAATGGGAGGGATCGTCCGCGGCCCTGCAGGCCGTTTGGGAGAAGGACGTCGTTCCGAAGTTTCCTTAGGGGTGGAGTTTTTTCTTCGCGGCGTGCAGAAAGAGATTGCATCACAGGATGTCCGCGGTGCAGGAATCGCGACTGCGAGGCGACCTCCAATCGCTGTCCGATGAGCAGTTGGCTCATCAGGCGCAGGAGGGCTGCGCCGCGAGTTTCGAGGAGCTGGTGCGACGCTATCAAGTACCCGTCCTCCATTTTTTGCGGCGGAAGGCCTTCGCCGTCAACGACGTGGAGGATCTGACGCAGGAGACGTTTTTGCGAGCCTATCGCAAACTGGGGCACTACCGCAGCGACCGTGCGTTTCGGCCCTGGTTGTTTACGGTGGCCTTTCGCGTCGCCCTGAACGCGGCACGCGACCGGAAACGGGCGGAGCAAGCCAGGCCGATGGAGGACCTCACTATCGAGGCTCGGCCGTCGAGCCGCGGCAAGGACGATCCCGAAACCCACTTGCGTTTGTGGAGCATTGCCGAGGACGCCTTGAGCGAACCGCAGTTCACCGCGTTGTGGCTGTTTTATGTGGAACAACTGAGCGTTCGGGAAATCGGCTGCGTCCTCGGACGCTCCGCGGCGTCGGTCAAGACTACGCTGTTTCGGGCGAGAAAAAGGCTGGAACCCTTCCTCCGGCGGTTCACTTCGGAAGGGGAGCGGCCGGGATCGCCCGCCGGGACAATCACCACGGGAAAAGAGGCGTGAATCGTTAGCAACCTGTGAAGGGCGGCCGGGGAACGAGCCGCCGCCGGAAATCGGCTTCCAGTGATATTTACCCCGCCGTTACCATTTGTGCTTCATTTTGTCGTTCATTTTACGGGGGAAGTTCCGATGCGGGACTCGACGTTTTCCGATCCCGATCCCCGGTTCGTCGCCGACTCGCGATTGGGTACGCGACTTCGGCAAGAGGCCTTCGAGGATCGCCCGACATTTTCGCCGTCGCTTCACGCGCGGATCGTGCAGGCCGTCCGGAACGAGCCGATCCCGCGAGGGAACACGCAAGGGAACAACGGCCTCCGTTTATTGCGGTTTCAGGAGCCGGACGGGAGGCGGAACCTGCTTTCGGTTTCGTCGGGCATGGTTGCCGCGACTCTGTTGATCGGTTCGCTCGTCTGGTGGTTTGCCGCCGATCACCGGCAGGCCGGCGTCGCACCTCCCGCGGAGACCGCCGAGCGTCAGTCGGCCCAAGATTCGGCGGCGCCGCAACCGGCTCTCGCGGCATTGCCGCCGGAGGTCTTGAAAACCGCGTCGTCGCTTCCCGATTTCGCGATCCGTCAATTGCAGACGACGTTGGGACAGGCTCACGACCGGCGGTGGGCCTATCTGGATCACGATGCCGCGGTGGCCAAACGCCTGGTCGCCGGCCAATTTCCGACCGGTTTGGCGGCGGCCGACATGCCGTGAACGTAACTCGCTGATATGGTGTGAACGCAACTCGCCGAGATATGGCGTGAACGTAGCTCGCTTATGTGCCGTGCACGTAAGTCGCCGATATGGCGTGAACGTAACTCGATCGGGCGGCCGCCGCGCCGGCGCCGACACCGGCCGAGCCTGTGAACGGCGAAAAACCTCCGCAGCGGGCGGAAGCGGGAGCAGGTCGGGCGAGGCCGCAGCGGCCCGGAGAAAGAAGGACGTAGTACCACATCCAACGTCACTGTATCCGATGAAACCGTTCCGGGAAAACATGGGGCAAAGCGTGGCTCGCGACGACCGTCACCTGGGATGGGAAAGCGTGAATCGCGACGGTTGTCGCTGCGGATAGGACTGGACTTTTGCAAATTGTGGTGACGAGTTCTTGTCCGCCTTGGAAGAGGGTTATGGTGAGGGCAATTAGCCGCGAAAACGGCCTGCCGTGATTGTCCAACTTCACCAAGCCCTCACCCGCTGCCCCTCTCCCAGAGGGAGAGGGGAGCGGTTTGCAAAAGTCCAGATAGGAGTTCGGTGTTGGGCTTTCTTTCACTGGAGGAGGAGTGCCATGAGAAGCAGAGCATCGTTTCGATGGATGGCGGTCGCCGTGCTGCTGGGCGCCTGGACCGCCGCGGTCCCATCGGTAGCCGAGGAGCCGATGGGCATCGTTCGATTCGCTTCCCTCGATGAGTGGGACCGGATCATGGATGGAATCGAAGAGCTGAGCGGGGATTCGGCCGTCGCCAAGGCCCTGGGTCCCGCTCGCATCGCTCTCGCGATGGCTCGCGGGAGCGGCATCGACGACTCGCGTCCTTGGGGATTGGCTTGCCTGCCCGTCGGCGACGGCGCCGGTCTGGTCCTGGTCGTCCCTGTCAAGGATGTGGACCGGCTGCATGAGACGGCAAAGCCCGCCATCGAAGAGCTGGAGGAGTTGGAGGGCGGAGGCTATCGCGTCAAGATGGGCGGCCGCAATCTGTTTTGCGCGGTGGGCGGGGGCTGGATCTCCGTTTCGGAAAAAGCCGAGGCCCTGAAACAGGTACCCGACGATCCGACACCGTGGCTGGACGCCCCGGAGGGCGCCGGTTGCGTGGCGGCTCGGGCCAATCTTGCCGCCGTGCCCCGCGAACAGGCCGACAAGGTACGTAACCGGCTCCGCAAGCAGGCTCGCAAAGCGTTGCATCAACAGCCGGGTGAGAGCGACGCCGTCTTCGAACTTCGCAAGGCCGCGGCTAAGCGGATGGAAACCGCGCTCTGGGAGGTTCTCCGGCAAACGGAAACCCTGGATTTCGCCGTGAACTGGGACCGCCAGGCCGGCAAGGTACTCCTCACGAGCGTCTGGAAGGCCCAGGAAGGGACGGAGTTGGCGGATTGGTTCCGGAAACAGGAGGAACTCGTCAGCCCCCTGCCGCTGCTCCGCTCGTATCCCGGGACGCTCTGCTATCTCGGCTGGAACTACCTTTTCCCGGGCCCCTCTCACGCCGAGCTTGACGCAGCAGGCCGGGTAATTCGCGATCAACTGCACGCCCAACTCGAGCGGAGGTTGCCCGATCCCACCGAGGCCGAATTCGCGAAGGGCATGGTGGACGATTTCCTGCGGCTGCTGGGAGAGGCGGCTGAAAGCGGCCGCTCCGAAGGCGCCGCCGCCGCATTGAGCCGAAAAGACGAACTTTACCTGATTGCGGCCGGCCGCGTCCCCGACCCGCTGCAAGTCGAGCAACTGGCCGGCAAGATCGTGGAGGCGATTCAAGCCAAGGTTCCGCAGGCGGTCGTCTCCGTTCAACCCGATGCGTTTGCCGACGAGGATTTCAAGATTCACCTGCTGACGGTGAATTTGCCGGAGGAAGCGGCGAAGAATCCGGGCGTGCAACGCATGTTCGGCTCCACATTGAACTTGGCGATGCTCGCCTCGGAAGAGTACGTCGCGGTGATCCTCGGCAAGGACGCCGGACCGGTGTTGCGGGACTTCGTGGAGGAAGCCGAATCCCTCGATCCGCAGGTCTCGCCCGCCGTGGAAATGCGCCTCAATATCGAGAAGGCCGTCGCCTTCGCATCGCAGTTCGCGCCCGAGCATCAAAAGGAGAAACTCTCCGCGGTCCTGGATCTCTTCAGCAAGACCGCCGATGAGGAGCAGATTCGGGTCACGGTCACGTGCCGAGGTTCCGAGGTCCGCAAGACCGTCGAGATCGACCAGGCCGTATTCCAGATTCCGCGCGCCACCCGGTAAATCGGCGGGTCGCCCCGTAAATCCGCGGGTCGCCCGGTAGAGCGGTTTGCCCCGGCACCGTTCCTCGGGAAACGGTGACCGCGCCTTGAGATGTTCGTTCGGCCCGACTTCGGTTCTTGCCGTCGTCGGGCCGTTTGCTGTTGCGCAATCGTCCGGCGGGGGTCAAGACGGAGCCGCTTGCGGTGGGACCTTTGCACCCCTGATCCTCTTGGCAAGATCGACGGCTGGATGCCGGTCGCTGCAATTGTGGTCCCGATGCAGCGGCACCAGCGGCGCCGGCGGTTGGCCGAAACGCGCATCATCTTGACCACACTCGGGATGCGGCATACACTGTCACGAGGCTTTTCGCCCTGGCTGCCGTTTTTCCCAAATCCACCCCCCATAGTGATCCGAGATCGTGAAACGGGCTATCATCAGCGACATTCACAGCAACCTAGAGGCGTTGCAAGCCGTCTTCGCCGACATTCGATCCCAGGGCATCGAAGAGGTTTATTGCTTGGGCGACATTGTGGGGTACGGCCCCAACCCGCGCGAGTGCGTGGACTTGGTGATGACGCAATGCCAGGTCTGCCTCCTGGGCAACCACGATCAGGGCGCCCTTTTCGATCCCGAGGGCTTCAACGTGGGAGCGGAACGGGCGATCTTCTGGACCCGCGAGCAATTGGAGGACGTGAATTCGGCCTCCCCGGCGGCCTTCAAGCGTTGGGATTTCCTGGGAGAACGCCCGCGCGTCCACAAGGAAGGCCCGATCCTCTACGTGCATGGCTCCGTTCGCAATCCCCTCAACGAGTACGTGTTCCCGGAAGATATCTATCAGCAAAGCAAAATGGAGAAGATTTTCTCCATGATCGAGTGGATTTCTTTCCAAGGTCACACCCATGTCCCCGGCGTCTTTACCGAGGACCTGGAGTTCTTCTCGCCCGAGGAACTGGAAAATCAGGAGTTCCGCCTGGACGAGAATCAGAAACTGATGATCAACGTGGGGTCGGTGGGACAGCCTCGCGATGGCGACCGCCGGGCTTGCTACGTGATTCAAGAGGATGGCCTGGTCCGTTTTCGCCGCGTCGATTATCCCGCCGAGATCACGCGGGAAAAGATTCTCGCCATCCCCGAACTCGATAACCGCCTTGGGGACCGCCTTCTCGAGGGACGCTGAGCGGCGAAGAGCAAAAGAGGCGTGAGAAAGCCGGCGGAAACCTTCTCCGGCTGGTGCTTTGTCGCAGCTACCAATGGGGGTCGGCAACACGGCCGTCTTTATTGAATTTGCCGTGACGTGCTCACAAGGGACGGATTGGGGCTTTTTTCCACACCGAATAGCGGCTATGTTGATTGCGGTAACCGCATCCGGAGCTGCACAAGGCGGGCCGCCTTGCATTGAACTCGCTGCGGTTGGCGAAACGAGCTGCGGGTCGCCGAAGAAGGTTGCGGGAAGTACGCGAAGGGCCGGCGGCCCATGCGTGATTCTCGGCGCGCGTTTTTTCGGTTTACTCGGTTCTTACTTGGAAATACGAGAGGTATGTCGTGCCAAGATTCCAATACAGCCGCCTCGGGCTTCTATTCCGAACCGCGCTGCTCGGCTATGTCCTTTCGACGGCCGTACCGTCCTCTGCCCAATCCCGGGAGCCTATTCGCGACGTGACTATCGGCGCGAACCGAGAACTGCGGGTCAACGGCAAGCCGTTTCTTCCCATCATGGCCTGGTTGCAGGACCCCGGTAATTTCCCGGCGGTCCGGGATTGCGGTATGAATACCACGGCCGGTTATTGGCGAGGCTCGGGAGGGACTCGCAGCGTTGCCGAGTATCTGGGGCAGGTACAAGAGGCAGGGCTGTACGGCGTGATGCCTTACGACGACGCCCTGCGCGGTCACCCTGCGCTCCTCGCCTATATTCACGAAGATGAACCGGACCTCCCCCGGCAGGTGAGCGATGGCGAAGTCATTGCCTCGCCTGGATTGCGGCTCAACTCCCGGACCCCTTTGTGGCGGATGCGCGACGGCGATACAAGTTCGTGGTCGGTACTCGATCCGCTGGCGGAGGCCGAGATTACCATACCTCTGCCCGCCCCTGTCACGGTCCGCCGTTTTTCCTTCTGGTTGACTACGTCGCCCGGTCTGAGCGTCGCGCGGGAGATCGAAATCCAGGCCGACGGGCAAAAGGCGGCCGTTGCCGCTTTGGAGAACCGCCGCGGCGAGCAAGCGGTCGATTTGCCGGAACCGGTTACCGCTTCGAGATTCACCTTCCGAGTCGTAAGGATCGATCCCGGCGACAACGAATGGGGATCGATCGCGGAGATCGCGGCCTACGATGCGGACGGCAAAAATGTGATCCTGGCCCCTCCCCGCTGGATCCCTCGCCAAACGCCGGAGCAGACGGCGGAGTCCTACCGGCGTATTCGGCAGGGAGACGCGAGCCGACCGGTCTTCATGACCTTCACCGGCTACTTCCATCCTCACTTCGGGAAATGGCCGGAGGAAGTTCGCGACCGCCTCTATCCCGCATACATCGCTTCGGCCGATGTCGTCGGCTTCGATATCTATCCGATCTACGGCTGGAATAAGCCGGAATGGATTCACTTGGTGTACGAAGCGACGGCGCAGCTAACGGATTTGGCGGGAAATCGGCCGGTCTATGCTTGGATCGAAACCGGCAAGGGCGGACAGTATACCGGCGCTTTGGAAAATCAAAAGGATGTCACGCCCCGGCATATCGAGGCTGAGGTGTGGATGGCCTTGTGCGGCGGGGCCACCGGCATCGGCTATTTCACGCATGTGTGGAAGCCGTCCTACCATCAATTCGGAGTCCCGGTTGAAAACCGCGAGGCACTACGGCGTATCAATGATCGCCTGACGCGATTGGCTCCTGCGATTCTCGCTCCACGGTGCAAGGGTGCCCTGTCCTGGACGACGACGGGGGGAAAGGTGGCGGCGTTTTTGACCGCCGCAGAGGACGCGATCTACGTTTTCGCCGTCAATTACGATCCCAAGGAGCAGCCCGCCGACGTCGAATTCACGCTCGATGCCGGGGGCTTGCCGCCGACGGCCGCATTCACCGCCGAGGGTGCGGCCCTCGTCATCGACGAGAAGCGCAGCGTGCCGATTCGGGGAGGCAAGTTCTCGGATCGCTTCGAGCCGTTGGGCGTCCGTCTCTACCGCCTTCCCTACACAGAGAGGCCGGAGGCCGGTCAATGATCGTGGGAGCCGTTCGCCACAGTGGATTATCCGGGAAACCCTTCCCCACGCAAGACGCATATCGCGAGCGCCTTGGGCGACTCGCCGGGCGCCATATTGCCGAGGGTGCCGGCGGGCTTTATGATAACGACCAAACAGCACGAGGGGACGCCGAGGGGACGCATTGTGCCGGGCACGAAGTCGGAGATCGGCATTCGCCGATGCAACCCGGCGGCGGTTCGTGTCATGTTTTCGGCGTTCTACATCGAGTTTTCGCTAGTCGAGCCTGCTCTCAAACGAAGGTCGGAAGCCATGATCGACTCCAGTCTTGGTCGGCGCTCAAGACGATTGTTCGTTGAGCTACAACCGCGCGGCGGGTGGAATCGCGAAGCCGTCAACCGGCGGGCGAGTGATGAGAGCCGCCTGCCAACGTCCCGAAACCGTATCGTCTTGGCCGGCATGATCGCCGTCTCGTCGGCATGGGTTTGGCTTGCGGCCGACAAATCGGCCGGCGAGGAACCCGCCGGCGCAAGGCGGATAGCCGTCTTGGAAGCCGCCGATCCCGAGTTTCACGAGCTGATCCCTCGCGACGCGGAGGTGGAAGTCTTGGCCGAGGGGTTTGAATGGTCCGAAGGACCCGTGTGGTGGCCGCACGGCGAGCGTCTCCTGTTTTCCGACGTGCCGCGGAACACCGTGTTCCAGTGGCAGGAGGGAAAGGGAATCGACGTCTTTCTCAAGCCGTCCGGGTACACGAGCCTCCGGACGCGCGGGGGCGAGTCGGGATCCAACGGCCTGGCGGTGGACGCGGAGGGGAGATTGGTATTATGCCAACACGGCGATCGACGGGTCGCCGTGTGGTCGGAAGGGTGCTTCCGCACGCTGGCCGATCGCTATCAAGGAAAGCCCCTGAACAGCCCGAACGACCTGGTCATCCGGTCCAACGGGGACATCTATTTCACCGACCCGCCCTACGGCATGACGCCGGAAGCCGCGCAGGCCGAAGACGCCCTGGGCTTCTGCGGCGTTTATCGCATTTCGCGGGACGGCGAGCTGACATTGCTCACGGATCGTATGACGCGGCCCAACGGCATCGGCTTCTCTCCGGACGAGAAGACCCTCTACGTGGGCCAATCGGATCCCGCCCATCCGATTTGGATGGCCTTTCCCGTCCGCGACGACGGCACACTCGGAGAGGGAAAGATATTTTTCGATGCTTCGGTCTGGAAGGAGAGCAAACTGCCGGGATCGCCGGATGGATTGAAGGTGGACTCCGCGGGCAACGTTTTCGCGACGGGACCCGGCGGCGTCAATGTTTTTCGATCGGACGGCCGCTTTCTGGGGCGGATCCGCCTTTCCGTTCCGGCGTCCAACTGCGCCTTCGGCAATGACGGTTCCGTGTTGTACATCACGGCCGATATGTATCTCCTCAGAGTTCGAACCAAGACCAAGGGTTTGGGATTCTGACCGATTTCGTAGGAGACCGGCGGCTGCGGACGTTGTCTCCGTTGCGGCGCGATCACGGTTGTATCGGTTTTCCCTTTACTTTCGGCCCTTGACGCAAGGAGTCGTTGGAATGGATCGAAAAGAGATTCTCGCCAAGGTGGCCGCGGGAGAATTGACCACCGAGGAGGCGGATAGCCTTCTTAAGACTTTACCGGAATCGCAAGGCGTCTTGAGCTGCAAGGTCAGCCCCAAAGGGGCGGTCAGCGTCTACGGACTGCAACGCATGCCGGTAACGCTCTACGCGGACCAGTGGCATCGGCTCTTAGAGTTCGCGCCGAATATCCGCGACTTCATTCAGCAGCATCGCGCGTCGCTGCGTTGGAAGGGGGCTTCCGGCGGCACGTCCGACGAATCCACGGGCGGTGCCTCCGAACCCGATCAACCGGAACCCGGCGCCCCCTCCATACCGGATCAACCGGAACCCGGCGACCCCTCCATGTGATTGCCCGTGGGTTGCTCGGCCGAGGGGCGAGTCCTGCAAACTCGTTGCGTTTCTTTGTTGCGCGGATGGAGGGCGGGCGGACCGGCTCCCATTTTCGCTCCGATTTTCGCCACGGGCGCCGGATTTGGTAGCGACTATCGGGCTGAATTCGGCAGTACCTATGGGGCTGAATTCGGCAGCGTCCACGGGAAAGGCACATCCCGTTTTCCGGCATCATTCCTGGAGCGAATAGAGCAAAACGTTCAGTCCGATCCGGGCCGCG
>JAAZNR010000443.1 GCA_012798155.1 Thermogutta sp.
ACCTGGTTGATCTTGGCGATGGTGGACTTGGTCTTGGCGATGCGGGCGCTTTCTCTTGCCCGGGCCACTCCGGCCCAGGTTAGGCCGGCCAAGATGGCGATGATCGTGATCGCCACCAGCAGTTCGGCGAGCGTGAATCCCGCTCGGGCAGGCCGCCGGCCCGCCTCTCGATCCCTATCCCGAGGTGCCGCGTTCATTCAATCTCGCTCTCCAGTTTCGGCGCGAAGTTGGTGATATTGTCGAAGTCGCCGCCGTCCGCCGAGAAACCTTGTCCGGAGATGGTGAACCGGAACGGCACAACGTTGCCCGACAAATCGCGACTGTTCCCAAACACATCATCCAACCCGGGATGGATAATCTGAAACGTCTCCGGATTCCGCCAGTTGCGTTTGTTGGCGGCAACGGCGGGATCGGCAGGAACGCCTAACTGGGGATCGCCGTCCAGATAGGGCACCGCGATATTGCTGCGGTTGGTCTTGGGGTCCGGATCGGCGTCCTCGAAGTGCACGTACCTCATGGGCACGAACGTGTCTCCATCTATCAGGCCGTATTCGAATCGGCCGTTATGCGAATCCCGCTGTGCCCGGAAATACACGACCGGCGAACCGGTCGGCCCCTCCATGTAGTAGCGGAGCACGCCGACGGCATCGTTCGTAATCTTCTTGGGGTCGAACTCGAACATCGGCCCCGTCCGCGGCTGACCGTATTGGAAGGGGTGCTCTTCATCGGCGTGGAAACCGGCGGGTTGCCAAACGCCGGAGGGGGCTTCCTGGGGCAAGCCGCCCAACCAGAAGACCAACGCGGAGGCGGGATCCAGGTTGCTGGGGTCCAGGCCCGCCGCCGTCAAATCCGCCACGAATTGCGCGACCGGGTCTCCGCCCGCCGCGTACTTGGGCCACCGCTTGCGAAGATGTCGCCGCAGGTCTTGCTGAGCCTTGGCTTGCACCGCCGCGCCTTCGTCGCCGTTCCATCCCCAGAAGTCGGGCGGGAACTCGCCGTACTCGTTCTTGTACTGCATCAGCGAGGCCTCGAGCTGCTTGATCTGGGTGTAGATGGCGGCCTCGCGGGCCCTGGCGCGGGCATAAATCGCCGCCCCCGAGATCAATCCCGCCAAGATGCCGATGATCACGATCACCGTCAGCATCTCGACCAGCGTGAAGGCGGAGCGGGGGTGGGGGATCAGGCCGCGTGCAAGGCGGCCGTCGCGGCAAGACACGCAACGGGACATGGAAACAACCTCCCGGCCGAATTCGGCCGATTGTCGGGGCCAACAGCCGCGGCGCTGCGTCCGGACAGCCGCGCGGCCATGGTAGGGTTTTCGCGGGGGCGCGATCACGGGCCGGCGGGCCGGCGATCCCTCACGGGGCAACCGTTCGCACATCCGTCCGTCCTTTGCCGGTCGTATTCCTCGCCCTTGTTTTTGGGCGATGCACCGCCGCTTTCGCGGCGATCCGCCCGCGGCCCGTTTGCGACGAGAACCCTTCCCCCCGGAGTCGCCGCGGACCTTGCCCGATCCGGCCGCGACCCGCTCCTTCTCGCCTCAACCCGAGAGCTTTTGAATCAGGGCGATGAGGGGGAGGAACAAGGCAATCACGATAAAGCCGACCATGCATCCCAAAACGATGATCAGGATCGGCTCGAACAAACTGAGCAGGCTTTCCGTGAGGACCGCCACCTCCTCGTCGTAGTTGTCGGCGATCTTGTACAGCATGGCGTCCAATTCGCCGGTCTCTTCGCCGACGTCCACCATGTTGATGGCGATGTCCTCCATCACGGGATTGTTCCATCGCGTCAGATAAAGGAGCAGCCCGATCGGACCGCCCACGAAGAAGAACCACCACCAGGCGGTGACGGGATGGAACCCCGGCCGGGCGTAATCCTTGAGCGGTTTGGCGATGGTCTCGCCGTCGCGAATGGCGTCCAGCACGCGCTGGTACAGCCGCTCGAAGACGGCGTTGGTCGAGGTATCGCGCGTGATGGTCAGCGCCTCCAAGATCGGCACGCCGCTGGCGACCAGGGTTCCCAGGGTACGCATGGTCCGCGCGATGATGTTCTTCTCGATCAACTGGCCGAAAATCGGCAACCGCAACTTGAACAAATCCCAGCCGAACCGCCCGTACGGGAACATGCACGTCAGTTTGACGAAGAGCCAGATGCCGAAGGGCACGCCGGGGAGGAGGAACCACCAATTGAACAGGATATCCGAGGCCGTAATCAGGATCTGCGTCATGGCGGGCAGCTCGGTCCCGAACTCCTCGAAGATTTTTTGGAATTGGGGCACGATCTTGAGCATGATGAAGACCAAGATCGCGACCGCGAAGACGATCACGGCGATGGGGTAAACCAAGGCCCCTTTGACCTTCCGCCGCAACCACAGGGAGCGTTCCTGGAACTCGGCCAGCCGGCGAAGGATGACTTCCAGGGCACCGCCCGCCTCGCCCGCCTTCACCATGTTGACGTACAGGCGATCGAAGGCCTTGGGGCACTTGGCCATGGCCTCGGAAAGGGTGGCCCCGCCCTCGATCTCCTCGATCACGTCGATGAGGGCGTTTTTGAGGCTGCCGAAGAGGGCGGGCTTGGCCTGGGCCTCCAGAATCTTCAGGCTCCGCAAGATCGGCAGACCGGCGTCCTGCAGCACCGAGAGTTGTTTCGTGAAGGTGGTCAAGACCTTGGCATTGACCTTGCCCACCGAAAACGTCTTGCGGCCGGCGGCCTTTTTGTCGGCGGCCTTCTTTTCCTTCTTGGGGGCTATTTTGGTAATGTAATAGCCCATCTGCCGAATCGTAGCTTCGGCTTCATCCTGCGTTGCCGCGTCGATGACGTCCCGGATTTCCTGTCCCGTGGCGTCCATGGCTTCGAATTGGAACTTGGGCATGGATGGTTCCTCGCTCCTCACCGCCCGTCGCCCGCCCTGCCGTCAGGGCGCGACGGCGAATCCACCGTTTCCCCGCGCGTGCCGTATTCCGCTTTTCCGCGTGCCGGCGACCGCCGCCCCGCCGCGATCTCGCGTCTCTCCGCCGTCAGGCCTCGATCGACGTCTCGCGGACCACTTCCTCGACGGTCGTCAAGCCCTCGAACACTTTGTCCAAACCGTCTTGGCGCAGCGTCCTCATCCCCGCCCGGACGGCCGCGTCCCGCAATTCCTCCGTGGAAGCCCCCCTGTGAATCAACTCTCGAATCTCGTCCGTAATCGGCATGAACTCGAAGAGTCCCATCCGGCCCTTGAAGCCGGTGTTGTTGCAAGCGCTGCAGCCTCGGCCCCGGTAAAACGACTTGCCGATCACGTCTTCGGGGGTCATTTCCAGGTCGGCCAAGGCCTCGGTACTCGGTACGGTCAACTCTCGGCAGTTGGGGCAGATCTTGCGGACCAAGCGTTGGGCCAGGATCGACTCCACCGTGGCGGTAATCAAAAAGGGCTGCACGCCCATGTCCCGCAACCGCGCGATCGAGCTGGGGGCGTCGTTGGTGTGCAACGTGCTGAACACCAAGTGCCCCGTCAACGCCGCCTGCACCGCGATCTCCGCCGTCTCCAGGTCGCGGATCTCGCCCACCAAAATGATATCCGGGTCGTGCCGCAAAATCGCGCGAAGGCAGTTCGCGAAGGTATTTCCGATATCCGCATCGATCGGGATCTGGACCAATCCGTCGATGGAGTACTCGACCGGGTCCTCGGTCGTGATGATCTTGTCCTCGACGGAGTTGAGCTCGTTCAACGCCCCGTACAGCGTGGTCGTCTTCCCCGATCCGGTGGGTCCCGTCACCAGCACAATGCCGTGCGGCTTGTGGATGACGTCCCGGAATTGAGCTAACGTGGTGGCGTTCATTCCCACGTTGTTCAGGTCCAGGGCGACGACGGACCGGTCCAGCACCCGCAACACGCAACTCTCGCCGAACATGGTGGGCAGCACGCTGACCCGCAAATCCACCGGGTGCCCGCCCACGGAGAGTCGAATCCGCCCGTCCTGCGGCAAACGGCGTTCGGCAATGTCCAGGTTGGACATGACTTTGATGCGGGTGGTGATGGCGAACGCCAGGTGCCTGGGCGGGGGCACCAGCTCGTACAGCACGCCGTCCGCCCGAATGCGGATGCGGAATTCGTTCTCGAACGGTTCGAAATGCAGGTCGCTGGCGTGATCCTTGATGGCCATGAGGAGGACCATGTTCAGCAGCTTACGGACGGGGGCGCTCTCGGCCAGGGCTTCCACGCTGGCCAGATCGACCACGCCCTCGCCCGCCAACGACTCGGCCGCCTTGCTCAGCTCCTCGTCGCGTTCCAGGTCCTCGATGATCTTTTCGACGCTCTCCGAGCCGGAGTAATAGCGTTCCAAGGCCCGATTGATCTGCCGTTCCGTGGTCACCACCGGCCGGATGTCGTAGCCCAGGAAGCTCCGCAATTCGTCGATCACGGACAGCTTCTGCGGCTCGCACATGGCGATGGTCAGGGTGTTGTCCTGGAACGAGACCGGGACGATCTTGTAGAGCTGGGCCATCGGCTCGGTGATGCGGTTGAGGACCTCCGGCGGGACCACCACGTCGTTGAGCTGGATGACTTGGAGGTTGAATTGCTCGGCCAAGGCCTGGGCCAATTGATCGTCATTGATCAGGCCCATGCGGATGGCGATTTGCCCCAGCAGCTCGCCCTTGTGCTGCTGCTGCTCCTCCAGCAACAGCTCCAATTGCTGTTCGGAGATGAACCCCAAGTCCACCAGGATTTGTCCGATACGCCGAATGGCCATCCGCGAGTCGCCTTCACCAAGATGAGACGGAGACCGGAGCAGCCGAGGCGGCCCCCGTTCGGTTTTTCGCTAAATCGGCGAGAAACGGCCGCCCCGCCCGTGCTTGCCGCCGGACGTGGGCCTGACCCGAGCGCGACGGATGCTCTGCGATGCAATGGAATCGATTTCGCGCCCTCTCCCTCGCCGAGTCCGCACTCCTAACGTTGCTGAGCGGTCTCCCTTTCCATACGCCTTCTTGCTTCCTCTTCGTCCTCCAGCATTCCCCGTTCGGCCCGCGCGATCCGGGCCGTCAATTCGTCGGGACCGTTGGCCCGCAAGATCGCGTCCTTCTTGTCGATCTTCCCTTCCTGCCACAGGCGGAAGAGGTGGTCGTCCAGGAGTTGCATCCCCAATTTGTAACCGGTTTGAATGGCCGAATTGATGCGGAAGGTCTTGTTTTCACGAATCAGGTTGGCGATGGCCGGCGTAACGACGAGCATTTCGTAGGCGGCCACCCGCCCCCCGCCGATCCTGGGCAGGAGCTGCTGCGAAAGGATCCCGATGATGGATGTCGATAGCTGCGTCCGAATCTGCTCCTGCTGGTTCGTGGGGAAGACGTCGATGATGCGGTTGACCGTCCCTTGAGCGCCGGTGGTGTGCAAGGTGCCGAAGACGATGTGCCCGGTTTCCGCCGCCGTGACGGCCGCCTCGATCGTCTCCAAATCCCGCATTTCGCCGACGAGGATGATATCGGGGTCCTGGCGCAAGGCCCGCCGAATCGCCTCGGCGAAACTCGGAACGTCCACCCCCACCTCGCGCTGGTTGACCGTGCAGCGCTTGTGCGTGTGATAGAACTCGATCGGGTCCTCGATCGTGATGATGTGGTGATCCAAGTTTTCGTTGAGGTAGTCGATGGCGGCGGCCAAGGTCGTGGACTTGCCGGAACCGGTGGGGCCGGTGACCAAAATCAATCCCCTCGGCCGCAAGATGATTTCCTTGAGGATCGGCGGCGTCCCCAGCTCCTCGAAGTTCATCAACTTGTTGGGAATCTGCCGCAGCACCATCCCCACGCAGCCCTTCTGCTTGAAGATGGAGACGCGAAACCGCGCCTTGTCGCCGAAGGCGAAACCGAAGTCGGAGCCGCCGACCTCCTGCAACTCCCGCTGGCACCGCTCCGGCGTGATGCTCTTCATCAAGGAGACCGTGTCCTCCGCTTCGAGGACCTTGGTCTCCAATCGGACCATGTGCCCGTCCAATCGCAGCACCGGCGGCTGCCCCACCGCGATATGGAGGTCGCTGGCCTTCCGTGCAACGACCGTGTTGAGAAGCTTATCGATGAGGAGTTGTTGAGCCATGCGTCGATCACCGTCCTAATCGCCCCCGCGGAGTGCCGCGAAAGTCGCAACGCCCGAACCGCGTCGGGCCGGCGCTCCCTTTCCACCCGCCACCGCAAGATTATTTCGCTTGCGACGCTCCCGGCAAGAGAAACCCCCTGTCTCCGGGCGGCGCCGCGGTCATGTTACAGGAGGAACTTCGGGCAACAGGGGCCGGCCCTTTACCCATTCCATGCCCAAGTCCATGCCCCCTTCCATCCCCAAGTCTGTTCCTCCACTCCCTACTGCATCTCTTCCTCGGGCCGCGCCACGGCCAAAAGTTCCTCAAGCGTCGTCCTCCCTCGGAGCACCTTGTTGAGGCCGTCCATGTATAGGGTCCGCATCCCTTCCTGAATGGCCACGCGACGAATCTCCGTGGAAGTTCGATTTTTGAAGGTCAATTCGCGTATTTTGCTTGACATTATCATCAGTTCGAAGATACCCATCCGGCCGCGGTACCCAGACCCATTACAATGGCTGCAGCCTTTGCCCCGGAAGAAGGTAGCGTTGGCGGCCATCTCGGGCGTGACGCCGGCCGACTCCAAGACGGCATCGCTGGGCTGATAGGGGGTCCGGCACTGGGTGCATACGACCCGGACCAGTCGCTGTGCCATGATCGCGATGACGGAGCTTGCCACCAGATAGGAGGGGACTCCCATATCGATGAGGCGCGTAATGGAACTGGGCGCATCGTTCGTATGTAGTGTACTAAAGACAAGGTGTCCAGTCAAAGACGCCTGGATTCCCATCTGGGCCGTCTCCAGGTCCCGCATCTCCCCGACCAGGATCACGTTCGGCGCCTGACGCAACATCGCCCGAATCACGCGAGCGAAATCCAACCCGATCTCGTGCCGAATCTCGACTTGGTTGATCCCCGGCAGGTAGTACTCCACCGGGTCCTCGGCCGTAATGATCTTGCGATCCGGGGTATTCAACTCGTTCAAGGCGGCGTACAGCGTGGTCGTCTTCCCGGAGCCTGTGGGACCCGTCACCAAGATGATCCCGTTCGGCCGTTTGATGAGCTGCCGGAACCTGACGTAATCTTCTTCCGAAAAGCCCAACTGACGCAGACCGACCTTGATATTGTCTTTGTCCAGAATCCGCATCACGACGGCCTGCCCCCAATTGCTGGGGAGCACGCTGACGCGGAAGTCCAATTGCTTCTCACCCAGCGTCAATTTGATTCGCCCGTCCTGGGGGCGGCGGCGTTCCGCGATATCCATCCGGGCGAGGATCTTGATACGCGAGAGGATCGCCCCCAACAGGCGCCGGGGGGCATTATCCCGCTCCACCAGGTAGCCATCGATGCGATAGCGAATCCGAACCCGGTCCTCGAAAGGCTCGATGTGAATATCCGAAGCCCGAAGTTGTACCGCCTCGGTGATGATTAAATGGACCAGGCGGACCACGGGGGCGCTCGACTCATCCACGTCCTGAAGGCTACCGGTATCCCCCTCCATTTGGGTAAAGTCGATCGCCGTGTCCGTCACCTCGCTGATCATCGAGTCCTTGCTCTCACCGCTGGTCTGGCCGTAGTAGCGGTTGATGGCCTCCATGATGGACTCGCGGGTCGCCAGGCAGATTTCGATCCGCTTGTTCAAGATGAATCGGAGCTTTTCGAACGTCGGGAAATCGTCCGGGTCGCTGACGGCCACCCGTAACTGGCCGTCCTCTTCCGCGATCGGCAGGACGACGTTTTCTCTCGCCACCGACTCCGGCACCAACTCCACGACGTTCGGCGGGATGACCACGCTGGAGAGGTCCACGAATTGCAGGCCGTGCTGTTCGGCCAACACGCTCATGACCTCTTCGCCCGAGGCATAACCCAAACGAATGATGGCCTCGGGGAGCCTGATGTTGGCCTGGCTTGCCAACTCCTCGGCCTCGGCCAATTGATCCTCACTGATCACACCTTTGTCGACGAGTAGATTCGCATATTGGGCCCGACGCTTGGCCGCCATGTCACGATCCTCCACGATTGAGGAGAAGAGCACGCAACGAAATAGCTTCGGCTACACCAACCCCTTTTTACCGTAACCCCGCAAGGCCCCTCTTGTCAACAAGAGGCCCCCCGGAACAAGGGACTTTGCCGCCGATGATCTCACCCGGCCCCGTCGGGCGTTATGGAGGCCGTTATCGCCCTTGACGGCCCAAGGACTTTCCTCTATGAATAATGCCAACATTGTTTGATGTTGATGGCGTTTGTCGCACCGAGGCGGGCACGACCGGCGGCTCCGCCG
>JAAZNR010000444.1 GCA_012798155.1 Thermogutta sp.
CCGAGCCTGGAGAACGGTGGAGCGTCCCGATCCGCCGCACCTGCGAGACACCTGGGGGCGGGCGGGGAGTGGTCACGCAGGGAAGGACCTGGTGGGCGTCGCGGCGCCGGTCCCGCCGTCCCCTCCCATCCCGCTTGCCGACTCGGATGCCGCTGCAAACGGCGCGAGCGGTGAGAATCCGGCGAAGTCCAAACCCGCCACTGAAGACGCCTTGCGAGAGACGATACTCCTCGGCGAGCGGCCGGCCTCCGATTCCGCCTCGTCGGCGGGTGGGGCTGAGGGCGATCCGGCGAAAGGCGACCACCTGGTCCTCTCCGCGCCCCACGGGGCCGTTGCGAGTGAGGTCTCCGGCCCCGAGGCGATGCCGGCCGAGCCGGGCGGGGAATCCCCCTGGGCAATCGGGCTGGAAACAGCCCCGGACGACGTCCTGAACTTGGCCTCCCAATCCGACGCAGCGACCGAAGGACCCGGCGGCTTGCGGCTCCTCGCCGCCGGCGACGCGGCGCCCATGCAAGACCCGCAAGCGGCTTCTCCCGATCACCCCGATCGTCTCGATCACCCCGCTAGTTCCACTCAATCCGATGATCCCGACCAATCCGACCAATCCGAACCGCTGCCGGAACCGGCCGGGGACCCCGAACTCGCCCGCCGGGTCAAAACTCCCTCGCGGTGGACGCCGCCGCAGGCCCTCTTCGATCAATTGCAAGGGCTTGCCGATCATGCGGCCGTGGGTAATTGGGTGCTGAAAACCCGTGACGATTTAGAGGCCGTGGGCCGGGCGTTCGAGGACAACGACATCGCGGAGGTGGAAGCCGTCCTGGCGCGACTCCAGAGGCGGCTGGACGAAGCGGCCAAGCTCCAGGCCGATCTGGCCGAGGGGGCCGAGGCGGCGGCCTTCCGCCAGGTCCGCTACGCCCTGATCCGCCGCATGAACCTGTGGAAGTTGACGGCGGCGATGGGCGGCCTGGACCGATCCATGGCCGCTCTGAGCGAGGCGGATTGGGCTCGCCTCGCCGAGCGTACCGCGGCCGTCGAAGACTACCTGCACGCCCCCGAGGGAGGCCCCTGGAAGGAGTTCCTCCGCGCCGGGCCGATGCGGGAAACGTTCACCAAGCGATCGGTGTCGGCCGAGGAGGATTGCCGCGAGATTGCCGCGGCGACGCTGCGGGACGTGACCACGCGGGACCTCGCCCCGGACCAACGCCGCTTTCTCGATCAACCGGTCCTTGCCGCCTATTTGCAGGAATTGGCGTTTTGGCGGGAGGCCGCGGTAACGGCGGGCGACCTGTTGCGGACGGTGGAAAGCTACGAGCAAAGCGGCAGCCCCGCGGATGCGGAGGCCGTCATGGCCGCGTACTATCGCCTGGAACCGTCTTCGGATCAGGCGGCCCAGGCAATGGCCCGCTGCCTGCACGTTCTTTATCGGAACGCCAATGTGCGGGTGGTGGTGACGGCGGACTTATTGAATCGCATGATGCCGGAACGGTCGCCGGAATCGCGGCCCGTCTCGGATACGATTCTCGGCCGGCAGGTCCGCGGCACGAGCCTGGCGAATACCACGACGTATTTCCGCTTTCTACCCGACCCGCGGCGTGCCCGCTTGGCTCTGATCGTCCAGGGGCGAGTGACTTCCGAGACCTGGTCGCAGGCGGGAGCGGCGACGTTCTTCAACGACGGATTCGCCGTCTATGACGCCCGAAAGGAGATCGAACTGACCCCGCAGGGGATCGTCGCGCGGCCCGCCGAGATCGACGTGCGGAATCGGGTGGAATTGCGGTATGTCTCCACCAGCCTGGACCCCATCCCGGTCTTGGGATTCTTGGCGCAAGAGGTGGCCCGCGATCAACTCGCCGAGCGCCGCCTGGCGATGAACGCGGAAGTGAAGTGGAAGCTGGCGTCGCAGGTCCTGGCGGAGATCGAGCGGGAAAGCGAGGGCCGCTTCGCCGAGATGAATCGCAAACTGGAAACGGACGTGCTGTCGCAGTTGTCGAGGTTCTCCCTGGGGCCGACCTGGATCGGGGCCCAGACCACGGAGGACCGTTTGGTCCTCCGCTGGCGGCTGGGCGACGCCTGGCAGCCGGGCGGTCACACGCTGCGTCCCTGGGCCGCCTCCGACAGCCTGGCGAGTCTCCAGGTCCACGAATCGGCGATCAACAATTGCCTCCTCCAATTCCGCTTGGAAGGCCGGACCTTCGCCTTGCCCGACTTGGAAGCCAGGCTGCGGGACCGTCTGCGGCTGCCCCAGCCGGATGAGGAGGAAAGCGCGGGCGCCCGGGCCGATGCCACGATCGCCTTCGCCTCCCGCAACGCGGCACACGTGGAGTTTCGCGAAGGGCGGTTGACGGTGGTGCTTTCGGTGGCGAGCCTGGCCGCCCCGCCCAATCGTTGGGAGGACTTCGAGGTCCGCGCCCATTATCGCCCCGAGGTCGCCGAGGATCGCATCCAATTCGTCCGCGACGGCGTGGTGCAACTGATCGGGCCGATGGACATGCGGTCGCAGATCGCCCTCCGCGGGGTCTTCAGCAAGACGTTTTCGAAGTCGCGGCCGTGGCGGATTTCGGCCGGCTTTCTCAAACAACACCCCGGCCTGGCCGACCTGACCATCACGCAATTGGAGCTGGAAAACGGCTGGCTCGGCGTCGCCGTCGGGCGGCGGCGGACGAACGCGGTGGCGTCGTCGGGTTCCGCGTCGGGGTTCTGATCCCCGCGGCACCGCACACGCCGGCTTACGCCGGCGGCTCACATTTCGGCACTGCCTCCACCAGCAGCTTACGCTGGTGGCGCGTATTTCGGCCGGGTAGGGGGGCCGTAGGCCGGCAAACCCGCCGGTCGACGCGATCGGTTCCTATTTCCGCCGCAGCAAGATTCCGCCGCCCGGCGGAAAGTCCAACCGCACGGCGTCGCGTCCCGCCTCCGTCCAGGTACGCGCGTCCGGATCGAATTTCTCCCAGGCGCCCGATCCGCGAACCTCGGCCGTCCGCGCCGCGCGATAATCGAGGTTCACCACGACCACATCGGTCGGCTCACTCCCGGCCGGCCCGAAAAGCCCCAGCAGCCAGCCCTCGCCATCCTTTGCGGCCCCCTGGTTCGCCCCGGCAGGTTTTACCTGAACGGGCGAATCGTCGGGCAAGGCGACGCCTCCCCACGGCACCTTGCCGGCGTGGTAGACCGCCGACGATTGCAGCGGTTGAAGCTCCGCGGCAATGGCCTCGAAATGGCGATTCAGGACTCGGGCGGCGTGATACAGCGGCGTGGGCGTACCATCAGGCTCCGCCATCCCGCCCACGTGATTGGGCCAACAGTACACGTAGTACGAAATCCCCTCTGCCCCATAGGCCAGACTGGTGTAGACCAGATACCGCAGCTCGTCGCCGTTGGGTACCCGCATGGAGGGCGTCCAACTGCACGCCTGCACGATGTTCAGGAAGGGGACCCCGGCCCGGA
The DNA here is from genome assembly GCA_012798155.1 of Thermogutta sp. Lineage (GTDB taxonomy): Bacteria > Planctomycetota > Planctomycetia > Pirellulales > Thermoguttaceae > Thermogutta. The sequence goes on from JAAZNR010000444.1 coordinate 3,445, forward strand.
GCGCCGTCTCGCGGATCATCGCCAGATTGAGGAAGTATTGATCGCCGTCGCCATTCGCGCGGAACTGGTAGTGGTCGTAGCTCACCAGGTCCGGCTTGACGATCTCCATGTAGAGCCGCAGGTGTTCCCGGTAGGCCGTCACCACGTCGCCCTCCGTTCCCAGTTGCGCGTTGTTGGCGTAGGTGGGAAACAGATTGATGTAGGCCAGGTGGGCCGGGTCGCGCTCTCGCAGATAGGCGACCAGCCTGCCCAGGCCGGGAAAGTCCTTGGCGCTCGGCTCGTCGCGGAGGAAGTAGCTGTACAGCGCGGGGTGGTTCTTCACGCGATCCACGAGGGCGTCCAATTGAGTCCGGCGCTGCGGATCGTCCAGCGATTCCGGACGGAGCAGGGCGTGCTGCAACTGGGCCCTCAGTCCGTGCCGGGCGGCCACGTCCAAATCCTCCTCGCTCGCCCAGACCACGTTCCAGCCGCCCTCCGCCAACTGCTCCGCCACGGCATCCGTGAGCCGCGGTCCGGCCCAGTAGGTGACGATGGGCTTGCCGATCGTCCACCGCGCGGGGCCTTCCCCCGCCAAGCCATGTCCCGCCAAGCCGAGCAGCGTGACGGCGATTGTCATTCCGGCGGCGAGCCTGCGGGCGAAGGCCGAGGCGGCCGGGATACGTCGGAGTGCGTTCCCCATGATGCGGTCTCCCGATTGGGTATCGTGTCGAATTCGACTTCTCCGGTGGAAGCGAACGACTATGGAATACCCCGGCGGAGGCCCGTTGTCAACCATGATAAAGGCGGCCGACAAACCGCTCGGCATGTGGCTCGGTTGCGCCAGTCCGAAGCTGGAGTAGAAGGCGGCCCGAGATTAGAGTGGAAAACGATGATCTTCCCCCCTTCCAGCATTCGCGTGGATTCGCGTCCCTTCGCGGTTAACCACGAAGAGACGTCCGCCAATGCACGCGAATGAACGCGAATTGATTTTGAAGGAAGATGATTGTGGAACTCAAGGGCATTGAGAGAGCTGAA
>JAAZNR010000445.1 GCA_012798155.1 Thermogutta sp.
CAGCGTCTTCGCATCAAAGACCGCTCGGGGAGACCTGGGACGCTGGGCCCATGCCGACGTCGAAGCCGCAACGATCGCCAATCCGACCGCGAGAGAAAGACCGACTCTCATGTTCAGCTCCTCCAAAAGGGTTATGAACTCCCAGCGGGAAATCGCGGACCTTGCAATCAGGCACGGTAAGGGTGTTCGGCCCGGCCAGCCCGAGCCGGTTGCAATGCAACCTTTGAGCTACTGCCGGTTGAGGCGAAATGGGCGGCTGGATACTACTTATTGTACCCCGGTTGATACGACGCAAACCTGCCCGGCCGCACCACCGGTTGCAATCGTTCCGCAAGCCTACACAATAACATGGGGGTGATCGACGGAATATTGGGTATTTTAACCCGGGTGGACGCGAAAAGTACCCCTGAACTGGACTTTGCAAATTGTCGTGACAAGTTCTCGTCCGCCTTGGAAGAGGGTTATGGTGAGGGCAATTAGCCGCGAAAACGGCTTGCCTTGATTGCCCAACTTCACCAAGCCCCCACCTGGTTCCCATCTCCCAGAGGGAGAGGGGAGCAGTTTGCAAAAGTCCAGCCTGAAGTTCACCGTCGAAAAGTAAGGATTTTGGGGGACATGGATAAAGAAGTTCTCGATAGCGTCCAGCGTTTTGAGAATGAGAGCCTGAGCTACGACCCTATTCACGGGTATATCGAGTTCGGGCCGCAAAGGGCGGTTCCCGATCACGAGGTCGCGGAACAAACGGTCATCGACCACCCGTGGGTTCAGCGTTTGCGGCAGATCCATCAGCTTCAGACGGCTTGGTTGGTCTTCCCTACGGCGGTCCATACCCGTTTTCAGCATGTCCTGGGGGCCATGCACCTGGCGGGTAGGTGTGCCCGGCAGATGTACGACTCCCTAAAGTCCATTGACCGCGGAACGCCCAGCCTAGCCTATGTGGAAACGTTGATGCGGTTGGCAGGGCTGCTGCACGATACGGGGCACGGGCCTTTCGGCCACTTTTTCGACCAGTTCTATCTGGCACGATTCGGCCTGAATCACGAGACGCTGGGGGCGGAGATCATTCGTCGGGAGCTTGGGCCTCTGCTGAAAAAGGTCCGCCGCAATCCCCACGGCGTGTTGCCGCCCGACGAAACGATCGATCCGGAGCACATCACCTTTCTCATGACTCGACCCTCCGGCAACGACGCCGCAGAGATGCCGCCTTGGTTGCGGCTTTTGCGAGGGTTGTTCAGCGGAATCTACACCGTCGACAATATGGATTTCGTCCTGCGGGACGCCTACATGTCCGGCTTTAGTTCGCGGATTTTCGACTTGGAGCGATTGTTGCACTACAGCTTCGTCTCGCGGTACGGCTTGACGATTCATGAACGCGGCCTTCCCTCTCTGGTGCGATTTATTCTAGCGCGGGCCGAGCTGTTTCGCACCATCTACTTCCATCGCACGGTGCGGTCCATTGATTTGACGCTGCAAGACCTCTTCGCAAGCAGCCATTCGCGGCTGTTCCCCGGCAATCCCTTGGAACATCTGAACGAGTACCGGCAATTGACGGACTGGTCGTTGCTCGTTGACGTGGGACGCTGGCCGCGTTCGGAAGACGCCGAGACGGCCGAACTGGGGGTGATGTGGCAAGACTTCTTGAGCCGCCGGATCCGTTGGAAAATGGTGTGCGAACGGACAATCTTTTTCCGCAAAGGACAATCCGAGGAATCGAGCGTCTTCCATGACGAAAGGCTTTTCGAGGAAGCGGTGCGCAAGCGACTTCCGGAAAGTTTGCGAGAAATACCGCTGCGATTCGACCCGCCGCGGCACGTCCACCGGCCGGGCGCCCGCACGCCGGCGGCGGGACAGAACTTCCTTTTCGACCCGGCGACGCGCGAAATTCGCCCCCTAGACACGCGAGAATTGTACCGCGAGATCCCCTTAAGCTATCGGATATGCCGTATTTATGCCTTGGATTCGAGCCACGCCGCCGAGATCGCGGCGGCTATGGACGATCTGGTCGGCGGTGATCAGGCGGACGACCCGACCAACATGTAAGGGAGTGCCTCGAAAGCCCCGGCGGCGACCTTGCTTTGCTGCCGGAAAGCAACTCCGGCCCTGAACCTCTTGACATAGGAACCGACACCGTGAACTTGCCCGCTTCCGATACCGGCTACGACAACCCTTTGCTTACCCGATATGCGTCGGAAACGATGAGCGAGATTTTCAGCCCCCGTCGCCGCATCCGGACCTGGCGTCAGCTCTGGGTGATTTTGGCAGAATCCGAGAGGGAATTGGGGCTGCCGATTACGGAGGAACAAATCGAGGAGATGAGGCGCGGGCTGGACGACATCGACTGGCAGCGGGCGGCGGAGTACGAACGCCGTCTGCGGCATGACGTCATGGCCCACGTGCACGCCTTTGGGGATGTCTGTCCGAACGCCAAGGGGATCATCCACCTTGGGGCCACAAGCTGTTATGTGACGGACAACGCCGATTTGATGTTGATGCGGGAAGCCCTGCGTTTGCTGGCTGCCCGCCTGGCGGCCGTCATCGACGGGCTGGCTCGCTTTGCCGTGGAGTATCGCGACCTGCCGTGCCTGGGATTGACTCACTTTCAACCGGCTCAACCGACCACGGTCGGCCGACGGGCGTGCCTTTGGGCCTACGATTTCGTGCTGGACCTCCGCGAACTGGAGCACCGTCTGGCTGAACTGCGGGCACGCGGCGCTCAAGGCACGACCGGGACGCAAGCCGGCTTTCTGGCCCTCTTTCGGGGCGATCACGACAAGGTTCGGCGGCTGAACTTCCTCGTATGCCAAAAGATGGGCTTTGCGGAATCTTACGCCCTTACCAGTCAGACCTATTCTCGCAAAATCGATGCCCAAATCCTGGCCGTCTTGGCGCAGATCGCCGCAAGCGCCCATAAAATGGCGACCGACATCCGCCTCTTGGCCCACCGCAAGGAAATCGAGGAACCTTTCGAAAAGGAGCAGGTCGGTTCCTCGGCCATGCCTTACAAACGCAACCCGATGCGTTGCGAACGCATTTGCGGACTGGCGCGGTTCTTGGCGGCCCTGGAGCCGAACACCCTGGCGACGCACGCCGTGCAATGGTTGGAGCGGACGCTGGACGACAGCGCCAATCGGCGGCTGGTGCTGCCTCAAGCGTTTTTGGCCGCCGATGCCGTCTTGATCCTTTGCCAGAACGTCATTTCGGGCTTGGTCGTATATCCGCGGGTCATCGCCCGGCACTTGCGGGAGGAGTTGCCGTTCATGGCCACGGAGAACATTCTCATGGCGGCGGCGGCGGCCGGCGGGGATCGTCAGGAGCTGCACGAGCGCATCCGACGCCACAGCCACGCGGCGGCCGCCGTAGTCAAAAACGAGGGCAAGCCCAACGACCTGCTGGAGCGATTGCAGGCGGATCCGGCGTTCTCCGCAGTGGACTTCTCGGCGGAACTGGATCCCCGCCGCTTCATCGGCCGCGCGCCCGAGCAAGTCGACGAATTCGTGGCGGAGCACGTGGAGCCGATTCGTCGCCGATATCTCCAGGGAGGACGCCCCGAGGCGGAGGTCAACGTTTAACATGCTTCTCCGCCGCCGCTGCGCCGGGCGACCCGAGGAAAGGAGCCCCGGCCGCGACGCCGGGCGCCGCTCAGGTATTCAGTCGTTCGTATTCAGCCGTTTCCGCAAGAATCGGGCACGTTCGATATTGCGGTCCGCGCTATCCAGTTCCGCCCCGGCGAGCTTTTGCACGTGGGCGGGCTGAGTCAACAAAAACAGCTCGTTCAGAGCCGGCGTATCCAGGCCCGAGATCAGGCCCAAATGCACGCCCATCCGCACGCTGGAAAGGAGGTGCATCGTCTCCTCGGAGGAAATCGTCTGCGCCGTCTTGAGGATGCCGTAGGCGCGGCTGACTCGGTCGTGGAGGTTTTCCCGGCTCTCATTCATCAAGAATTCCCGCGCCTTGCGCTCGTACTCGATGATCCGCGGAATCACATCGCCGACCTTGGCGATCAGTTCCTGCTCGCTGCGCCCCAGGGATACCTGATTGCTGACTTGGTAGAAATCCCCCATGGCCTGCGAGCCTTCGCCGAACAAGCCTCGCACGACCAGCTCCAACTTTTCCAGGCCGCGGAAAATCTGATCCATTTGCCGCGTGATGACCACCGCAGGCAGGTGGAGCATGACGCTGACCCGCATGCCTGTGCCGACATTCGTCGGGCAGGCCGTGAGGTAGCCGAACTGTTCATCGAAGGCGTACGTCAGATGACGTTCCAAGTAGTCGTCCAACTCGTTGATCAGCTTCCAGGCCGGCTCCAGGTCCAATCCGCTCCGCATCACCTGAATGCGGAGATGATCCTCCTCGTTGACCATGATGCTGAATCGTTCATGGCGGTCGATGAACACCAGCCGCAGCCCCTGCCCCTCGCCGAATTCTCGGCTGATCAATTGCCGTTCCACCAAGAAGTGCCGATCCAGTTCCGACAGTGCGTCGACGCGCACGGGAAGCAGCTCCGGCGAGAAGGGGCTGTCCGCTAAGGCCGCCTCCACCCGTTCCGTGATTTGACGCCGCTCGGCCTCCCCGGCCAGCCTCACGAAGGGAAAATCGGCGAGGTTTCGGGCCAGGCGAATTCGGGAAGACATGACGATATCGGATTCCGGCCCCTCGCCGCGCAACCATTCGCCGCGCCGTGCCAGCAAGTCGTCGAGTTTCACAACGCTTTCACCTTCCTGCAACATGGATGTCCCGAACCGATTTTTCAACAACCGCTCCGTTTGTTTCCATTCCGGCGGCCGCTCACCCGGCCTCCTCGATTTCCCGGATTTGGTCGCGCAGTTGCGAGGCGCGCTCGTATTCCTCGCTTTCCACGGCCTCTTTGATCTCCCGTCGCAA
>JAAZNR010000446.1 GCA_012798155.1 Thermogutta sp.
AAGGTTGGCCGTGCGGCTGGGGAACGGCAGGAACGGCCATTCCCGCGGAGCGCCGGCCGGACGCGGCAACGGCAATCGCTTCCAGGGCAAGCGTCCGCCGGGCAACGGGGCGAACGGATCATCGCGGGGCCGAAAGTGACCTGCGGTCGATCGCCGCAGCCGCTCGGGTGCGCCGCTTATGTTTGCATCAGGCGATTCTACCCGCCGGCTTGCGCCGCCGGCTCGGGTTCGCGCTATGAAAATGGCGTCGCGTGATCCGCCCGCCGCCCGGGTGGCTGGGGTCGTAGCGCAGCGAAGCCCCCAGTCACCGGTCTTCGCGCTGCCTCCACCGCCGGCGCGAGCCGGCGGCTCATGTGCGCCTTCCGGTCGGGAATGGGATTTTGCCCGGGTTGCCGGAACGGCACACCTTCTCGGCTCGACGGTTTCTCGCGTGAAAAGACGGCGTTTGGGGGCCTGTTTTCTTCATCCGAGATCGCTGCGTTGTTCGATGGGAACGATGAGGGAACGGCCGCGCCGACGGTTTCGACTCGAAGGCGCGGCGCCGGTCGGTGCGGCGGATGCGGGTGGCATCCGCCGGGTCCCTCGCAACGGCTTGTCGTGGTCCGCGGAAGGTCGCGCGGCGCCTCCGATGGGGACGGTTTTCGGACTGCCGCCAACCAGGGAAGGTGGCCATCCATGGAAGGAGTTCGCCCGGCGCGTTCGGGCTTGGTATTCGCGCTCTGCCTCCTCCTTTGCGGTGGTTCACGCGGGTGGGGGCAAACGTTTGGCGGCGGGGAAGACCTGCTCCCCGTGCGCGAGACCGCGGCGGCCGTGAGCAGCGCCGCCTACGGTCCCGCCGCGATGCTCACCGTGTCCCAGCCTTCGTCGTCGGCCGATTTGCCGCGCATCTGCCCGCCGCGGTGCACGCCGTGGCACTTGCCCCAGCCGGACTTCTTGCAGGCCGCCGGCATCCGCCTGGGAGGCTGGCTGGAGCAGGGGATCACCTTCAACGCCGCGGACCCGGCCGACCGTTTCAACGGTCCCGTGGCCACCAACGATCTGGACGGCGAATACCAGATGAACCAGTTGTGGCTGTTCCTCGACCGCCCCGCCGACAACGGGGGCTGCGGTTTCGCGTGGGGCGGTCACCTCGACATGACCTACGGCACGGACTGGCGGTTCGGCATCAATCACGGGCTGGAGGATCGCATCAACGGCTTCAACCGGCAGACCTACGGACTGGTCATACCGCAGGCATATCTGGAATTCGCCTGGAATCGCCTGTCGATCAAGCTGGGGCACTTCGCGGGGATTCTGGATTACGAGGCCGTTCCCGCCCCGGTGAATCCCTTCTACAGCCACTCCTACTCCTACGGATATACCGTGCCGCAACTGGTGACCGGCATGTTGGCCGACTATCGCTGGACCGATCGGTTCTCGATTCAAGCCGGCTTTCACCGCGGCTGGATGATGTTCGAGGACAACAACGACACGCTGGACTTCATGGGCGGGGTGAAGTGGAAATCGGACGGCGGCCGCTGGCAACTGGCGTACGCGATCTCGGTGGGACCTCAAGACGAGGCCGGCAATCAAGACCGCTTCGCCGGCAGCTTCGTGGCCCAGTGGCAGGCGAGCAAGCGTTGGAAGTACGTTTTGGTCCAGAACATCGGCTACGAGAACGACGCCTTGCCGGACCTTGAGAATCCGCCCGCCCGGCAGGACGCCGAGTGGTACGGCATCAACCAGTATTTCATCTACACGATCAACCCGTGCTGGTCGGCGGCGATGCGGGTGGAATGGTTGCGGGACGACGACGGCGCTCGGGTGGCGGGGCCGGGAAACATCCCCGGCGTGCGGGCGTTCAGCGGGCGGGGATTC
>JAAZNR010000447.1 GCA_012798155.1 Thermogutta sp.
CGAAGAATTGGTGGCCCGAACTCTGCGCTCTCCGCGTTCTCTCCGTTTCCATCTTCTCATTCTACGTAGCCGTCCCTGGGCCGCTGCGAGCCGAAAAACGTACCCGCCCATTCACTCCCGAAGGCGGCAGTCCCATTGTCGCGGCTTTCATCGCAAGCATGAACACGGTCCCCGTGAACGGTTGCAGGCCGGCGATCTATTCCTCGACTAGGTCGTACACGCGGACGTAGTCGATGAGCCATTCCTCGGGCAGTTCGGCCTTGCGGATGTCTCCCGCCCAGTTGCCGATCTCGACCGTCAATTTCAGATACAACGGGGCTTGGCAGACGCCCCCGGCCGAGGATCGCCACGTCTCCTTGCCGTCCACGTCGAAGACGTATTCATCCGGTTTCCACCACAGGCCGTAGGTGTGAAAGCCTTCCAAAATCTCCGGCCGGGAAAAGACCGTCCCGTCGCTCTTGTGGTCCTTGCCGTAGCCGTCCCAGTGCAGATTGGAGGTCAACCGCCCGTCGCGATAGGGCATTTCCATGATGTCGATTTCGGTGCCGTCGCGGCCTTCGTCGCCCACTCGCCCCACGCCGGAGCCGAACATCCAGAAGGCGGCCCAATGGCCCGGCTGCTTGGGATGCGTGCAGCGGCAGACGAAATAGCCGAAGTTCTTGGCGTATTTGTCGCGGGTGGCGACCGCCCCCGAGGTGAATCGTTCGCCGTCCCGCTTGGTGCGGATCACCAAATGGCCCTTGCCGTCGAGGTAGGAATCCTCTTTGACCCAAAAGCCGTCGCGGCGGGCCCAGTCCCCGTAGATCGTCCACTTGGACTCGTCGATCTTGTCGCCGTCGAATTCATCGTGCCATACGAGGACCCACTTTTTGCCGGGCGGAGGCGGCGGCAACGGATCGGCGGGCGAGAGCCGGGCCATGTCCGTCGCGGCCTCTTCGGCGAGCGTCTTCGATTCCGCGGCCAACGCCGGCAGGAGCACGGCGGCCAAGGCCATCCCACAACACATTCCAAGCGATCGCACGATCATGAGGAGGTTCTCCCTGTGGTTGAACGAGCCCAACAAACGGAAGCGGATGGTTTTCCCGGACGTGCGGCCCGCGATTGCGGCGCGGACCCGCGGTGCGGCCGGTCATCGGCGTAGCGTGCCCGCCGCAGCGGCCGCCGCATCCGGTTCGGATGATATTGTATCACCCTCGCGCGGCCTTTGCGTATCACCCTCGCGCGGCTTTTGGGCGATTTGCGGCGGGGCAAGACCTGCCGTATCATGAGGGGGTCCGTGTCGAGTCGCGGACGAGATGCGTGCGGCAACCCGATCCGCCGAGAGCCGCCGGCGTGAGCCGGCGGTGCCAACGCCGCGAACACGTGCGCTGGGGGCTTCGCTGCGCTCCGACCCCAGCCACCCGGCCGTCGGCGGCGCGGTTGATGGTATCTGGCGGGATGGGGGGCCGCGCTCCGTCGCGGCCGAGATCAACGGCCACGGCTCTATCATGAGGAAACCCTAGCCGGCGGGGCGAGTCGGCCCGGTCAGACATATCTCCTACATCCTTGCGGAAGGAGCAGAGTATGCGTACTCGCGACGTTTGCGTTTGGCTCGTGCCTGCGGTGTTGTCGGTCGGGCTGGTGAGGGCGGAAGAGGCGCACCCCGCCCAAGAGGCCGACGCAGCCCATGCAGGGGAACGGGTCGTCGCCCGATTCCAGGACAACGGGGCGGTTTTGTGCAATCCCGGCATGGGCTGGGTCCTGCACTACTACGACAACGTGCCGGCCAATTACGGCTCGCGCTTGCCGCCTTCCGATACGGTGGACGATTTCCCCGGCCTGGCGGTCGTTTACCTCCGCATCCCCTGGTCGTATCTGGAGCCGGAAGAAGGCCGTTTCTGCTGGTCGGTGCTCGATACGCCCGCCCAGCGGTGGATCGCCAAAGGCAAGCAAATCGCCCTCCGCATCTCGTGCAGCGAGTCCTGGACCCGCTACGCCACGCCGGAATGGGTGGAAAAGGCGGGGGCCAAGGGATTCAATTTTCGGCCCGGGGCGGGCGTCCTGGACGACGGCCCCTATTGGGAACCGGATTACAACGACCCCGTCTTTCTGGAAAAGCTGGATCGCTTTCTCGCCGCCTTGGCCGACCGCTATGACGGCAATCCCGACGTGGCCTGGATCGACGTCGGTTCCTTCGGCGTGTGGGGAGAAGGGCACACCTTCGCTTCCACCCGCATTCGTTACTCCGCGGAGACCGTGATCCGCCACATCGACCTGCATCGCAAGCATTTCTCCCGCACGCTCCTGGCGGCCAACGACGACTACGTGATGACGGAGGACGGTGAGAAGGCGATCGCTCACGCGCGGGATGCCGGCCTCACGCTGCGGGACGACAGCATCATGGTGCAACCGCGGCCGAACTCGTACTTCCACGCCGCCATGGCCCAGGACTTTTGGCCCCGCCGGCCCGTTATTTTGGAGAGCGAGCACTACGGGCCGTCGCGGGATCGCGGGGCATGGGAGGACGGATCCCTGTACGTCCGCGCCATGTTCGAGTATCACGCCTCCTATGCCTCGATCCACTGGTGGCCGCGGGAGTTCCTCGACGAATGCCGGCCGCTCATCGACCGCATGAACCGCCGGCTGGGCTACCGGCTCGTCCCGCTGGAGGTGTCGTATCCGGCGCGGCTGTCGCGGACGGCTCCCCTCGCGTTGACCTACAGCTGGTGCAACGAGGGCGCGGCCCCGTGCTACGGCGGCGGGCATCCCGCCGTCACGCTCAAGGACGCCCAGGGCGGAATCGTCGCCGTGTGCGTCGATCAACAGGCCGACGTCCGCGAGCTGCCGGTCCGGGAGGTCGAACTGAAAGGCCCGGCCGCCAAGGAACCGGTCGACGAAGACCTGCCGCCCCCGCCCACCGTCACCTGGAAGGCCGCGTTCTGCCTGCCCTTCCAATTGCAGCCGGGCGACTATGAAGTGTTCCTGTCCGTGGGCAGCAAGACCGGATCGCCGGTCGTGGCCCTGCCCCTCGACGGCGATGACGGCGGGCGGAGATACCGCGTCGGACGAATCACGATCGTGGAATAGTCGAATCACGATCGTGGAGTAGGGGACGCGGGCAAGCGTGAGCCTCGGGCGAACCCGCGAAGCTCGGGCCTCCGCCCGATGTGGTTTTGGAGCCTCCAGCGTGAGCTGGAGGTGTCTCGGCGCTGCCCGGGATTCACCACCGGCTGACGCCGGCGGCTCCAGCGGCGAC
>JAAZNR010000448.1 GCA_012798155.1 Thermogutta sp.
ATTCTGGAAAAAGCGGCGGCTGCGATGTTTCCGCGGCATCGTGTTTGCACACACTCCGCCGGCGTTTTGGAAAGCGTCGCATTGCGCGATCATCTTGGATGTGGTGGAGATTACATCTTGCATGCGGTGGAGATTACATCTTGGATGCGGTGGAGATTACATCCATGCCTCAACGCGACCTGCCTGCGCGGGACGGCCGTCCGGCTATCAGAGCCGCTTTTACCCTCGTGGAACTTCTGGTCGTCATTGCGATCATCGGCATTCTGATCGCGTTGCTCCTGCCCGCCGTGCAGGCCGCACGGGAGGCGGCTCGCCGTGCCGAGTGCCTGAATCACCTGAAGCAGCTCGGTTTGGCCGCGCACAACTATGCCGATGTCTGGCGCTGCTTTCCCAGTAGCGCCATCATCGACTTGGCCGCGCAGACGACCGGCAACAACGTATCGTGGGGCGTACACGGGCGACTGTTGCCGTACTTGGAACAGCGGGCGGTGGCGGATCGCGTGGACCTTTCCGCGGCGTGGGACACCCAGCTCGTGATCGATGCGGTTCGCATCCCCGTGTTTGCGTGCCCCAGCGACCCCAAGAGCGACGAGGTCCGCGACACCGGAGCCGGCAAACCTCGCCTCTATTCCACCAACTACGGCTTCAATCTGGGGACCTATTTCGTTTACGATCCCCGGACGGGCCAAGGCGGACGCGGCATTTCGTACCCCAATTCCGCGCTGGGCTGGAGTTCCGTGACGGACGGGACCGCCAACACGCTGCTTGCCGCGGAGGTCAAGGCCTGGCAACCCTATCGTCGTAACGGCGGGCCGACCACGACAAACGCGCCCGAAACCGCGGAGGAGGCGACCGCCGTCACCGCCTCGGCCGCGGAGTTCAAGGATACCGGTCACACGGAGTGGCCCGACGGGCGAGTGCACCACACCGGCTTCACTACCTGCTTGGTTCCGAATAGCCGCGTGCCGTGTTCTTGGTCCGGCGTGGAGTACGATTGCGACTACAACTCGTGGCAAGAGGGCAGGAATGGCGCGGCCGGAAATCCGACTTACGCCATCGTCACTTCGCGAAGCCACCATCCCGGCGGTATAAATGCCGCCCTCGTGGACGGCTCTTGCCGCTTCGTCAGCCAGACGATCACCTTGCCGGCTTGGCGGGCCTTGGGTACCCGGGACGGCGGAGAAACGGAGCAGCCCTGAAGTCCCCAGTGCCGGAGCCGCCGTCCGTCGCGCGAAAGGTTGAGGGGCACGATCCGGGCACGTATTGGCGAAGAATCCCCGCGGACGGCGATCGGCAAGGGCTGCTGCACGTCGATTCCGTAACCCCGCAACTCAGTCGCAAAAGCATGCCGCGACGCAACTGATGGCGCGGCCTCGCATGGCGTTTGGAATCAGGCAGAGGAATTTCAGCGCGGATCGTTCGCCGGCGCGGAATTGATGCATTGCGTTGGCCGGCACGAACACGACCATGCCCGGTCGCAAGGGCCGCGGCTCTCCGTCTCGCATGACGAGTCCTTCGCCTTCGAGGATGTAGACTTCGTGCTCGTACGGATGGGCGTGCAGCGGCGTGTGGCCGCCCGCTTCGACTTCGAATTGCCGCATGGTGAAATTGGGGGCGCCGTCGTCGGGACCGATCAGAACGCGGATCGTGCATCCCGCCGCCCCTTCCATGACGACCTTTTGCGATTCGATGTCTTCCGCCGCGACAACCTTCATGCTTGCATCCTTTCTCATATCCGGTGAACCAAGAGACGTCCGGCACGCGAGCCGTCGACCGCCGAGCGTAGTAGCGCCAAGCGGGATTTTCTATTCTACGCTCGGGGAAGCGAAAAAATTACCTGGCGGAACCGAAAACTGTTAGCCACGAATAGAAATGTCCCCTGATTTTCACGAATAGAAATGTCGCCTGCTAGGGGTTCAAGGAACTGCCGAATCGGCGGCGGCATCCCGGTCCATGCCGCTCAGCCGCCACCCAGGCCGGGCGAGCAAGGACGGGAGCCGAGGCACAGCTCGGCGTCCGCTCTTGCCTTCCCCATCGGAACGATGCCGGTGGAGCTACGCCTCCGCGTCTTGCGGTACGTTGGACAGAGGCACAAACACGCGGATCGGACGGCTGATGCCCACATTGATCGCATAATTTCGCAGCCGCAAGCGAATCGGCGCGGTCACCGGCTGGCCTTTGCTGCAAAGCAGGGTTCCATTCACGGAATAGATGTTGTCCGCGATGATCCAGTCATCGACGAGATCGGAGATTCGGACTTCGCGGACCACGTATCCCTCTTGAAGATCCAGGATTCGGCGCAAAGCGGCGACGACCTTGGGATCATACCAACCGCGGCGGTCGGCGATCTCCGCAAGGGCGAAGTCGGGGCTTAAGCCGGCCTGGATCAGATCGTCCCAGTCGAAGGCCAGCTTGAGAATCCGGCTTCCCAAGGGAAGATTCTCGCCGGACGTCCAGTCCGGGGGATAGCCTTGGCCGTTGAAGAGTTTTCCCTGGTAGGCCACGATTTCCGCCACCGACTCCAATCGCGGGATCTTGGAGACGAGTTCCCTGGCGACGCGCGGATGGGACTCGAATACGTCCTTCTCGTTTTCCTTGAGCGGGCGGCCTTGCATCGCTTTTTGCAGGATTTCCTGCGGGACGGCGAGAAGTCCGATGGGGGCCAGCATGGCCGCTACTTCGATCGGCCAACGGGGCGTCACGGCCAGTGCCTCGCACAGTTTTCGGACCAATTCCCGGGCCCTGGTCGCTCGCCCGAAGGCCTCCGGGGAGGCCACGGCCAGAATCTCCGCGAGAACCTTGATCGATCCGGCCAAGGTCTTGGATAGCAACTCGCGCTCCGCGGTAACGAGCCGATACTGCTCCAGCCCCGCCTCGATCATCCGTGCAAAGGCCTCGGGCGGGCAGGGTTTGGTGATGAAGCGGAAGATGTGCCCCTCGTTCACGGCGTCGATCGCGGTCTGCTGGTCCGCATTTCCGGTCAACATCATGCGCACCGTATCGGGAGCCGTTTCGCGGACCCGGCGGAGAAGTTCCACTCCGTCCATTTCCGGCATGCGCATATCGGACACGACGACGGCATAAGGCCCGCGCTCGCTCAAGAGGCGGAGCGCCTCCTCGCCGCTCGCGGCGGTATCCAGTTCGAACTTGTTCCGAAGCGTCCGTGAATACGCGCGGAGAATGTTCGGATCGTCGTCCACGCACAGCACTCGGCGACTCATGTCTGTAGTTCCTCATAATACGTCCCACCCGCGGGAGACTCCGGTGAGATCGGCGAGAGGGTCTCGCCGGCGTAGCTTGGGAGGCGCGGCGTGATTTCCACGTCATCCACCACGCTGCGTGCGATCTCGCGCCAGCAGTCGAGCCGAGAGATCGCGCCGACCTCTTGCAGGTAGGGCAAATCCAGGGAGTAATTCGGTTGGAGCAGCTCCGATGCCGCTTCCTCGACGAA
>JAAZNR010000449.1 GCA_012798155.1 Thermogutta sp.
AAACTCTGCCGCGAAGCCGAATCCGCCAACCGCGCCAAGACCGAGTTCCTTTCCAACATCAGCCACGAATTGCGGACGCCGTTGACGGCCATCCTGGGCTACGCCGACATGCTGGCCGAGGAGGCCGACCCGCAGGCACGCTCCCAGCACCTGGAGGTCATCCGCCGCCAAGGCCGCAATCTGCTCACGCTGGTCAACGATCTCGTGGAATTGTCGGTTCTCGATCACGGGAACTTGTCGCTGGTAACCCAGGAATGCCGTCCCTGGCAGGTCGCGGAAGAGGTTTTGCAATGGGTGAAACCCCAGGCGGATGCCAGAGGGCTGGCGGCCCGCCTGGAATACGCCTTCCCCATGCCCTCGCTAATCAACACCGACCCGCGACGCCTGCGGCAAATCCTGCTGCACTTGCTCAGCAACGCCGTCAAGTTCACGGAGCGCGGCGAGGTCGTGTTGGGCGTCCGCTGGGTGAAAGTGGCGGGCGGCAAGTCGCAGATCCAATTCTCGGTCCGCGACACCGGCCCGGGAATCGACCCGGACGCCTTGGCCGAGCTGTTCGAGCCGTTCCGCCAATCGGACGGCACCTCCACGCGGCGGCACGGCGGGTTGGGCCTGGGACTGACCATCGCCCAACGCTTGATCCAAGTATTGGGCGGGACGCTGGAGGCCTCCAGCCGCCCCGGCGAGGGCAGCACCTTCACGGTCTCCCTGGATGCCGAACTCCTGCCCGGCGTGGACCTGGCGTATGGCTTGCCGGGGGATGCGACTTTGCCCGCCGATGCGGCACGCCTCGAACCAGCGGCCTCCGTCGAACTGGGTGAACCGCCGCACGCCCCCCGCGGTCGCATCCTGCTGGTCGAGGACTCGCCCGAGAATCGCCGCCTCATCGAACGCTTGCTGCAACTGGCGGGTTGGGAAGCGGAGACGGCGGAGAACGGCCTCGAGGCCTGGCAGGCGGCGCTGCAATCCCTCCACCAAGGCCGCCCCTTCGACCTCATCTTGATGGACATGCAGATGCCCGTCATGGACGGCTACCAGGCCGCCGCGCGGCTTCGGCAGGGGGGCTGGCGCGGGCCGATCGTCGCCGTCACCGCGCACGCCTCGCCCGACGATCGCGAAAAATGCCTCAAGGCGGGCTGCGACGACTACCTCACCAAACCGATTCGCCGCGAAGTGCTGGTCGAGACCGTGCGGCAGTACTTGAGTCCGGAGCACGCCGCCTGGGCGGCCGGGGTCGAAGCGTAGCGAGGCCCCAAACGCCCCCCAACGGCGTTTCGATTGGGTGGCCGGGGTCGTAGCTGGACGCCCCGCAACGGCGTTTCAATTGGGCGGCCGGGGTCGTAGCTGGACGCCCCGCAACGGCGTTTCAATTGGGCGGCCGGGGTCGAAGCTGGACGCCCCCCAATGGCGTTTCAATTGGGCGGCTGGGGTCGTAGCGTAGCGAAGCCCCCAGACGCGCCCGCCGGACCGACGATGCGTCTTGACCCACGCGCCGGTGCGAGCCTCGGGCGTCAGCCCGAGGTGGAAAGCGCCGGACTGCGCAGGATCTCGAAAACGTTTTCTCGCTGCTCCCACCGCCGGCTTACGCCGGCGGCTCACGTCGCGCTGTGAAAACCGTATTGCGAGAAGACATCGCCGGCTTACGCCGCCGGCTCCATGCGCGGGCGGCTCCGGGAGATAGCGGCGCAACACGGCGGGGGGCACAACGCGCCGGTGCGAGCCTCGGGCGTCAGCTCAAGCTCGTCAGAGGGCGCCGTTCACGTCGGCCGGGATCGGACCTTCGCGCGTCAGCGTCAGCCCGTCCGAAGCGCGGATCGTGATCTTGTAGCGCGTCCCCGGCTCCATCGCGAGGTAGACGGCTTGACCGTGGGCGGCGCGGATGCCGGCGGCCTTGGCCTTTTGCTCATCCCGGGCATAGTCCCAGAATTGCCCCCACAATTCCCGCTCGAACTCCGTCATCGCCTCGCCCGACCGATACACCTGCGGCTGTTGGTCCTCGGCGTCCACCGGGACGCCCTCGGCCGGGCTTTGGCGGTCTCCGAAGATCCGCTGGAACAGACACAGCGAGGCCGCCCGCAGCGGGTCCGACTCTTCCACGAGCCGATCCTCGAACTTGACCACCAGGGCGTCCACGTAGACCTTGTCGCCCGCCACCTCCAGCAAGCGCGGCTCGCCGACCGGCCGGCCGTGGGGGTCGATCTCCACGAAGCGGAGTTTGGCCCGGGGCGGATTCCCATCGTCGCCCGGCTGAAGCTCCAAGCAATCCAAGTACGCCACGCGGCGATCGACCTTCAGCAGCCGCACCGCCGTCTGGAGCCGTTCGATCTGCTTTTGCTTCTCGGCGACTTCGCTCCGCAGGTCGGCCACCTGCTCGGTCAAGGCGCTCACCTGTTCGCGGCGCTGCTCCAGTTCGGAGGCGGTTCGGGCCAGCGTCTCTTTGGTTTGGTCCAGTTCCGCCTTCATGGCCTGCTGCGCCCGTTCCCGCGCGAAATACTCCGTATAACCGAAGTAGGCCACGGCGACCAAGAGGCCGACGAACACCAACGCCGCCAATGTGCGGAGCAAGGAATTGATGGCCACGAGGAACTTCATTGCCGAACCCTCGCCGATTGGAAAGAAGACACGACCCGCGGCGACGTCGCTTGCCGGTGGGGCTTCCCCATGATACCACAGGCGAACCGCCGCTTGGGGCGTAGGCCGATCCGCCGGCCGGGGTC
>JAAZNR010000450.1 GCA_012798155.1 Thermogutta sp.
CAGCGATTCATTTCGCTCTCGCGAAAATACGAAGAAAATACGCAAAAGCTGGAATGGTGGGATGCCAAGCTGGAACGGCGGCGAGAGCAGCTTTTGTTGTACTTCTACCGCATGGAGACCGCCATCGCGAAGCTCCAGGGGCAGATGAACGTCCTGTCGGCGATCAAGCCGCTGGATACGAGCGCTTTGTTCGCGTCCCCGAACCAATAGCCCTTGCGACGGGGAAACGGGAGACCTCTTCTCCCGGCCGATTTCTCGATTCAACCGGCGGCGCGACTTTGACCATCCATTTGATGATGGGGAACGGCCCGGATGCAACCCTCGTACGGTGATCGCTATTTGGAATCGGAGGTGCTGACGGCTTCCCCGCAGCGATTGCATCTGCTTCTGATCGAAGCCGCGATCCGGTACATCGAGCGAACGCGCGCGGCTTGGCAGCGGCAAGACGGGGAGGCGGCCTTTGAGACGCTCACCAAGGCGCAACAGATCGTCGCCGAGATGTTGGCCGGCATGAAGAAGGATGCTGCCCCGGACCTCGTCCGACAGGTGGCCGCCATTTACACGTTCGTGTATCGAACCTTGGTGGAAGCCGGTCTGAAACAGGACGAAACGTTGCTGGGCGACGCCCTTCGCGTCTTGCATATCGAGCAGGAAACGTGGCTGGAGGTCTGCCGCAAGTCGGGTCCCGCAAGCGGAGAGGATGAAGCGTCCCTTGCCGCGGCGGCCTCGCCGGCCGAGGTCTCCACCTCCAATCCCGCCTCGCCGGCCGAGGTCTCCGCCTCCACGCCCGCCGCGCCGGCCCCTCCCCGCTACTTGACAACCGCCGCCCCGAACGACTATTCCGTGGAAGATGCCGCCGGTCATTCCTGGGAGGCGTGAGTGCGTCTCCGCGCCGAGCGGCGCGCTCGCGCGGAGTTTCGCGGATGGCCGATGCCTCCTTCCTGATTCGAGTGGGACACAGTCCCGATCCCGATGATGCGTTCATGTTTTACGCCCTGGCCAAGGACAAGATTCCGACCGGGCGCTACCGCTTCGTTCACGAGCTGGTGGATATCGAGACGCTGAATCAGCGGGCCTTTGCGGGCGAATTGGAGCTGACGGCCCTCAGCATCCATGCCTACGCCTACCTCTCGGATCGCTACGTCCTGTGCAATTGCGGGGCCAGCATGGGGGATAACTACGGCCCGATGGTCGTCGCGCGAGAAGGCGATCGCCCTCCGGACTTAGCGCGATCGACGATCGCCGTGCCCGGCCGCCTGACCAGCGCCTTTCTCGCCCTCCGCCTGTATCTGAACCGCCCGTTCGACCACGTCATCGTCCCCTTCGACCGCATTCCCCAAGCAGTGGCCGAGGGGCGTTACGGCGATCGAGCGGTGGACGCCGGCCTCCTCATTCACGAGGGACAACTGACCTATGCCCAAAGCGGCCTGCGACTGATCGTCGACTTGGGACGCTGGTGGACGGAGGAGACCGGTTTGCCGTTGCCCTTGGGGGCCAATGCCGTCCGCAAGGACTTGGGACCGGAAACCGCGAGCGACGTGGACCGCATTCTTTTGGAAAGCATCCGCTACGGGCTTCAGCATCGGGAAGAAGCCTTGGCCTATGCCCAACAATACGGGCGCGATTTGGATGCCGTGCTGGCCGACCGATTCGTGGGGATGTACGTCAACGACTGGACGCTGGATTTCGGGCCGCGGGGTCGCACGGC
>JAAZNR010000451.1 GCA_012798155.1 Thermogutta sp.
CATGCACAACAGAATGCCCGCCAGATGCCGCCACTGGAAGGGTACCTCGGCCCAGGCCATCGCGGCGCCCAGCAAAGCGAAGGGCAACGCGAACAGCGTGTGGCTGAATCGGATCAGCTCCAGGTAGAGCCGAATCTTCCTCAGTACCGACTGCGGGGCGACAATCGCGCCGCCTCCGGCCTTTGCTACGCCCAGGGGGCGGTCGTCGGCCGCTCGCGGCTCTGCTGCTGAGTCAGTTTGCGACACGTTACGAGGTCCTCTCAGTCCATAGCGACGGGTGCGCACCATCACACGGCGTTCAGGGCGATTTGCCGCTCCACCGGGAAATGAGCGCGTTTTCGATCCCCAACTGATCGGCGATCCTGGCCACGATGAAGTCGATCAGGTCCCGTACGCCGACCACCCCGTGATAGAACCCGGGCATGGCCGGCAGCACCACGGCACCGGATTCCGATGCCATGAGCATATTCCGCAAGTGTACCGTGGAAAGCGGCGTCTCTCGCGGTACGACGATCAATTTCCGCCGTTCCTTCAAATGAACTTCGGCCGCCCGATGAATCAAATTCGCTCCTCCGCCGTGGACGATGTTCGCCAGCGTGCTCATCGAACAAGGGCAAATGACCATGCCGTCCGTCAAGAACGAGCCGCTCGCGATGGGGGCCGTGAGACGCCGGAAATGATAGTAATGAAGCGTTCCCGGCTCGCCGGTAGCCACCGATAACACGTTGCTCGACTCGCCGGACAACCCCGCCAGGGACCGCACCAATTGCAGCTTGGAATCTTCCAGGGCGCGGGGATCGCCCAAGAGCAGCATGTTGGGCTGAAAGTCCTCGAGATTGACGGACAGGTCCAACTCTTCCTCGAGCACCGTCGCGCCCGCCCGGCTGATGGTCAAGTGGACGTCGCAGGCGGCCGAGAGCAAGACCTCGATCAATCGCACGGCGTATACCACGCCGCTGCCGCCCGTGATTGCCACCACGATTTGGCGTTTCATTTGGTTCCCGAATAAAGCGTTGCAATACCGAAGGTCATGGGAAACGCCTTTGCGTCGCGGAGTCCCGCCGCGGCCATCCGCCGCAAAAGGGCGTTCCCTTGGGGGAATTCCTCCACGCTGGCAGGCAAATAATTGTAGGCCGAGTGCCGATTCCGAGCCAACGCTTGCCCGATCCGCGGCAGCAGGCGGTGAAAATACCAGCGATAGAGCGCGCCGACTACGGGTACCCTGGGCAGGGTGAATTCCAAGACCAGCACCCGTCCGCCCGGCCGGCACACGCGGGCCATCTCGCTCAAACCGCGGTCGGTATCGGCCACGTTCCGCAGGCCGAAGGCCACCGAAACCAGGCCGAACGTGTTATCGGGAAAGGGCAGATTCAAGGCGTCGGCCTCGACGAACGGAATGGGGCTTCCACGCCGTGCGGCCTTTTCCTTGCCGATGACCAGCATGGGACGGCAGAAGTCCGCGGCCACGATCGCGATGCCATTCGCATGTACGCGGCGAAAGGCCAGCGCCAAATCCCCCGTTCCGCAACAGACGTCCAAAATAGGCCCTCCGCCGAAATCTCCAGCCAGGCGGACGGCTTTTCGCCGCCAACGGATGTCGATACCCAAGGAGAGCAGATGATTGAGGAAATCATAGCGCGGGGCGATTTCGGCAAACATGGTGCGAATCCGCGAGGCCCGCTTGTCAACCGGCGGCGCTTGCCACGCGGAGGCGAAAGTGCGGACCGGGCGCTCGGACGGCTGCATGATTTCGCGGTCGGAATCGGGCAAGTCATTCACGGCAGGCGTGATCTCGCGTTGGGGTGGTATTCCAGCCGTTCTTTTACTACCATAAGTGCTCCGGGCCGGCGAATCTTGAGGCGCCGCCGGTCCTCCGGGCTTGCGTCCGGTAGGCCGTCGCACATGCGCCGCGGCGGAGGGTCGTCCGCAAGGTTTTTCCCCGCCCGGTGCCGCTCCCGAACCGATTCTTTATGCGTCCAGCGATTGTCCGCGAACATGCAACCCAAAATCTTCGTTCACGCCTTGCCTCGACTGGTGGAGCCGGAGGAGCTGACGATCGGTACGGTCGTCGTCATCGACGTCCTCCGCGCCACGACTTCCATTGTGCATGCCTTCGGCGCCGGGGCAAAGGCCGTCTTCCCCTGCGAGGAGGTCTCGGAGGCCGAACAAATCGCCGCGGAATTGAGGAAATCTCGGCCTGGAGAGCCGGTTCTTTTGGCCGGTGAGCGCAACTGCCTGCCTATCGACGGTTTCGACTTGGGGAATTCGCCGTCGGAGTTTTCCGGCGAGCGGGTCACCGATGCATGGATCATTTTTACTACGACGAACGGGACCTTGGCGTTCAGGAGATGCCGTGAGGCGGGGCGCGTCCTGGTCGGCGCCTTCGTCAATGCCTCGGCCGTCTTCCGCGAATTGGCCGCCGAGAGCTCCATCGTGCACCTCCTCTGCGCCGGCACGGACGGCGAGTACGGGCGAGACGATACGCTCTTCGCCGGCTTTCTGGTGGATCGCCTGGAGCGGGCCGGCGGCTTGCGCTACGAGCTGAATGCCCAGGCCCTGACCGCGCGCGAGAACTGGCGAGCGGCCTTCGCCGAACCCTACGCGCTCGGCGCAGAGCCGATCCCCCAGGCCCTTTTAGCCCAAGAATTGAGCAAGAGCACGGCCGCCCAAAAGTTGGTAGCCGCGCGGTTGGAAAAGGACATCCTCGACGCCGCGGCTTTCGATCGCTTTCGCTGTGTACCCCGATACCGCCGCGAAACCGGTTGGATTACGCGAACTTGAGCCTGCGGGGGCGCGACACGGCTGGGAATCTTGTAGCCGTTCACGCGCCTGCCCGGTCTGTCATGGCAACGCGGAGCCGCAGAGGCTGTTTTTGAACCGCAAAGGGCGCAAAGGCCGCGGAGGAGGAATTGGCGGCCGCAACTCTGCGTTCTCCGCGTTTCCATCCTTTCATTCTGCGTAGCCGTCTCTGGGCCGCTGGGAGCCGAAAAACGGACCCGCCCATTCACTCCCAAAGGCGGCAGTCCCATTGTCGCGGGTTTCACCGCAAGCATTGACACCGTCCCCATGAACGGTTATGGAATCTTCAACTGCCGGAGGTCTTTCGGCTCATGAGGACCATGCAGATGTCGTCCATTTGTTCGTGGTGCCCCGTGAATTTCTGAACTTCCGCCATCAGCATCTTGCCCGCCTGCTCGGCGCAGGCCGGGGCCTTTGCCAAGACCTCCAGGATTCGATCCTGCCCGAAGAATTCCTCGCGGCTGTTCATCGCGTCCGGGAGGCCGTCGGTGTACAAAAGAAGCAGGTCGCCCTCCTGCACGGCAAGGGTTTCGGCGGTGTAGCGAGTCGATAAATCGATGCCCAGAGGCGGGCCCGCGATCTTCTCGCCGACGGCGGCCACCGAACCGTCGGCGCGGCGAAGCAAGCCGGGACAGTGGCCCGCATTGACGAACGTTACCCGGTGAGCGACCGGGTCGAGCACGGCCAAAAACAGCGTGATAAACCGATCTTCCCAGCGGCTGACGCAGAAGGCTCGATTGAGCTTGGCCAAGGCCTCCAGGGGCGAGGTTTCGCTCGCCAGGCAATAACGGATTTCGGCCGAAAGTTTCGCCATCAGCAGCGCCGCGGCGATCCCCTTGCCGGAAACATCTCCCAGGGCCACGGCTAGGCGGTTTGCGGGCAGCGTGATGTAGTCGAAATAATCGCCCCCGACTTCATGGGCGGGGTCGTACAGGTCGAAGAAATGATAGCCCGGCACCTCCGGCGGCGAGGATGGTAAAAAGCCCTGCTGTACCTTATGCGCCAGCGAGAGTTCCCGCCGCAGGACTTCCTCCCGCAAAGATGCCTCATGCAGCAAGGCGTTTTCCAGGGATACGGCTGCTTGACCGGCCGCCGCGGCCAGCACCTCCAAGTCTTCCGGCGTAAATCGCAGCTTGCGGTCGCTGGTGTCGATTTGGATTACGCCGAGGACCGTGCCGTCGCTGGTGATCAAGGGGGCGCACATCATCGAATGGATGGGAAAGTCGGCGATGCTTTGGCTCAGATCGAAGCGGGAATCGGTGGCCGCGTCCGCCGACAGAATCGCCTGCTTGCTTTCCATCACGGACTGGACGATGGTCTTGCTCATGCGGACTTCGCCGGCGTTCGGGCGGCGGGAGTGAACGACCCGCGGCACCAGCCGCCCCGTGCGAGGATCTTTCAACACCACGAACCCCCGATCCGCCTGGAGGAAGACGTTGAAAAGGCTCTTGAGGATTCTCGCCAAGACTTCGTCGGGCGAGACGGCTTGCCCCAGGTTTTGGCTGATTTCCAGAAGTGCGCGGAGCTTGGCCTCGGGATTGACCCGCAACCTCACCCCCGCCGCGCCCGAAGACACGTCGAGTTTGGACATCACCGTAGAGGCCGATCGAAGAACCGCCTCATCGTCCACCCAAGCCGCCCGGGTCGTTCCCCCTTCATCCAGCGGTTCGCCCGCCGCGGGATCGCTGAACTCGAACGTTAAATCGCACATTCGGATGCGGTCCCCGTCGCGGAGCGGTTCACGGCCGATCACCCGCTGGTCATTGAGGAACGTGCCGTTACGGCTGTTCAAGTCTTCCAGGTAGTATCCGCTCTCGTTTTTGATGATACGGGCATGTTGACGACTGACGGCCCCGACTTCCAAGACGATGTCGCAATTCGGGTGGCGTCCCAGGATCGTACAATCCTTGACGAGGGGGTGCACGGATTCCTGGGCTGCGCCTTGAATCAGTCTGAGTTGCGCCATGCTTCGAACTGCCTGAGGTACCCGGTCGGCCAGGTTGCGTTACGTGGGCAACCCTCGGAGATTTTCAGTGGGTCATGGTCGGCGTGGAGGGCCGGGTCGCCGCCTCCCTCTCCTCGCCGCACGCCCGGCCTCGCTGCCGAACGTCCTTAGCCGGTCAATCTGACGCCATTATAGTCCGAAATCGACGCCCGAAGAACGGTGCTCACTGACGCCCGAAGAACAGTGCTCCCGCCGCGGAATCGCAGTCTTCGCTTTCGGCCCGTTCCGGGGGCGAATCGCCATCTCCGAGCCGCGATCGCCGGAGAGACCGTGGCAGGCCGGGTCGAGGAGTCGAGACAGCGGAAAAAACCAAGACCGGTGGAACCGGTGCCTCGCCGCGAGCTTTCGATTCGGTGCCTGTCGAGGCTGCGATGCGGCGAAGGTGCGATGCCGCGACGCCCGCTCTTGACGCTTTGCGCGGCAGGGAATATGTTACCATACAGATACTGAAAAGGAACCGAATGCTCGCGGATGCCTCGATCCGTCGAGCCGCCCTTGCCGCTAAAGGGCGAAGGAGAGGCATGCGGCATCCCCGCCGCCCGTGACGCGACGAATAGTCTTGGGGTATGGTGTAACGGCAGCACGGCTGACTCTGGATCAGCTAGTCTAGGTTCGAATCCTAGTACCCCAGCTCGGCAGGCGCCCGGATGTTGCCGGGCACGTTTGGGCGTCGCTCGCAAGCCGGCATCGCCCGGCATCGTCTTGAGGGGCTTTTCTCTGCCCCTCGATCCCGGCCGGAGCGTCTCATGAACGTCATGGCGACGTCCCTGATTGGTCTTGCCTTCGAGACGACTTGACGCTAAAAAACGCTCAATTCGGCGGCGGTCGCAATCGCCCCGAAGGGAAGGGCCGCCGATCCTGGGCAGCGAGGCGTGTTTCGTTGCGCCTTCATTCGGCATCCTGCTACAAGCATCGTTTTTCCTTGGCGAAAGACACGGAGGTTGCGCCATGGCCGTAAAAATCCATCCCTCGGCGGTCGTCAGTTCCTTGGCGGCCATTGGTGACGATGTGGTGATCGGTCCCTTTTGCGTCATCGAGCCGGAAACGGTCATCGGCGATCGCTGCCGTCTCGAGAGTCGCGCGGTGATCAAGACCGGGACCGTCCTGGGCGAAAACAATTGGGTGTTCGAGGGGGCCGTCCTCGGCGGGATGCCGCAGCACGTGCACATGCCGGAGAGGCCGGGCAAGGTCGTCATCGGCTCCGGCAACGTGATTCGTGAAAATTGCACGATTCATCGGGCACTGGAGGAAGAGGACGCCACCTTGGTGGGCGACAACAACCTGCTGATGGCCAACGTGCATATCGCCCACGATTGCCGCGTCGGCAACAACACGATCTTCGCTAACAACGTCTTGCTGGCCGGGCACGTGACCGTGGCGGATCGCGCCTACGTTTCGGGCGCGGTGGCCGTCCATCAGTTTTGCCGTATCGGTTCGCTGGCCATGGTGGGCGGACAGGCGCACATCACGCGCGACGTCCCCCCCTTTGTCACCATCGACGGTCTCAGCAGCCATGTGGTGGGGCTGAATCAAATCGGCCTTCGCCGCGCCGGATACTCCACGGAAACCATCGACATTTTGAAGGCGGCCTACCGGGTCGTTTACCGCAGCGGGCTGATGTGGAATGAGATACTGGAACAGCTCCGCACGGAGTTTTCCGCACTGCCGGCCTCGCTGTTCTATCAGTTCCTGTCCACGACGACGCGGGGGATCATCCCCGAACGCCGGCTCCCCCCCGGAGCCACCCTGAAGCTTCGCCGAGCCGACGGCAGCACGACGGCTACGGACGACGAAGAGGGACAGTGGCGGGTCCGCGTGACGGGCTGATCTATCCACGATGCTGGATGCGGACCGTCGGTGGGTTACATTTCATCTGCCTTGAGCGGAGGGGAATCCTTACGCTTTCGGGAGGGAAAGCCCGTTTCGGCGAAGTACTGACGCGCGGGAGCGTCGAAAAGAGGGTTCGCGGGCGGGAAAAGCTCCGGGTGCTGAAGTTGCCCAAGCACCCAGCCGAGGCAAGCCTCCAGGTATGCAAGGTTGACCTCGTCAAGTGTCCCCCGCAGCAAGCCCCGCCAAATCCACTGGCGCGGGTCGCTCATCGAACTGGGCGACGTCACGGCCGTCCGCCTTTGAAGCTCCTTTCCTAGGTCGAGCGTGCCCGACCAAGCCGCGGGCAAGAGCCGCCGAACCGCCCGTCGCGATATCATCTTCTCGGCAAGGGACCGAATGCCGCATTCTCGGGCCGGCCCGGCGTTGCCTTTCACTGCCGGAACCATAGCCTGGATGAGTTTTTCGAATTCCGACAGCTTGTGCTTCGGCCGTCGGCCCTCGATAGCCGACAAGGTTTTCTTGGGAAGGTCGCGACTGAAGTCGATGTAGTTGATGTCCGACGGGAGCGTCCCAATAAAGATATCCCCGACGCCGGCCCATAGTTCCGCAGCTTGACTGGTCAGCGGAATCCCCCAGTACTCATGAAAAGCCCCTTGCGGAGTGGCCTGGAAGCAGGCGATGAGATCGGAATTCTGCGAGCGAGCCGCCATTTGCAGTCGATCGAGCGGGTAATCGTATTCGTGGAAGTACCGCCTCCGAACAAGATAGGGGCCGAGAGACCGCACGCCGGCCGCTGGGAAGCGGCTCCGAGTCGTGCCGTAAACTACGCGGATTTTTTCCGGCGGACACACTTCACCCACTTTGTAACGAGCGGCAGCTTGGTCGGGAAGCCCTAAGACGGCTACTACCGCCGCGCGTTCGCAGAGTAGTTGCAGCGCCCGCCGCGACGGGACCGGCTGGGCGGAATGACCGCTGCCCGCCATGAGAAGCGAATCCGCGCTGTTCCACCAGACCAACAGGCATGGCGAGAGCGGTATGCCGTCCTGCGGGATGATGATACGAGGGCGGCGGCGGGGCGGTTTCCTCATGGAATCTCTCATGGCGTTTTCCTTTCTAAAAACTGTTCCAAGGCGAACCGGCGAACGACGGCCGAAATAGAAGCGTCGCATTGCAGCCGAGAGAATCGAGGTGGTGAATATGCACGCACAAGCGTGATGCCGTCTCGCTTGCATCGCGGCCCGTGCGGCTTGTAGTATTAGCGTCGAATCGTCTCATGCACATACACCTATAACACGATAGAGCAATACAAATATAAAACGATAAAGATGCGGCATCACGCGGCACGATAGCAGCTTCCGAAGCATGGTCGCGGGGCCGCACGGCACGGACAGATGGGTGGTATACGGGCTTGCGGATGCGTGGTATACGGGCTTGGCCGGCGACGGGCGGCGGCCTACTACCGTCTATTCTATGCAGTCCCGCGAGTATGTCAATAGTCGGTCCGTGCGGCCGCCGGGGTTCTCCATAGCACTATTTATCACAATAGAAAGAGCAATGCAATCGAATCTAGATAGTAATACTATAAGTACAACGGCAAGAACAAATACATGAGAATGCACAATGGAAAAGCAACCAAATAACAAAAGCGAGGAGAAGAAGAAGATGATGATGAGGAAAAGAAGAAGAAGCGACGAGGAGGCGACGGCGTGCTGCTATGCCGTGTCGTCGCATGGAAACAGCCGAATCGAGATATGACCGCCGAGCCTTCCGGTGAAAGAGGCCGCGGGGCGGATCGGTTCGGCCTCGCGGTCGCGGAGGGAGCGTCTCGGAAATCGGTTCGAGGCGGGAACGCCCGCCGGCTCTCGGCGTGCTAACCCGCCGGCTCTCGGCACGCTAAGAGGCTCTCGGCACGCTAGGAATTGTCGGCGCGTTGGAATGCGTACCGTCCTCTCCAGGGATGAGACGCTGGAAGAAACGCGGACTCGAGATGAACAAGATGAGTCCGGGCGACCGAGATCGCCTCAGTCACCGATCGGGCGGGTGTTGGCCGGAGAGAAGGGGAAGAACGTCCGGAAAGAAGCGGAGGGCACGGGACTCGAACCCGCAACCCCGTGAGGGGCACCTGATTTCGAGTCAGGCTGCTCACCAATTCGCATACCCTCCGAGTGGGGATTGCGCCCCAGTTGGTGTAATCGTAGCAGATTCCAATCGGATTGACAAGCCGCCCGCAAAATAGGCCCCTCTTAGTTTTACTGCGCAGGATAAGAAGCTGGGGCAAACTGGGGTACGCAGTTTTGCGAGTCTGTGTAAGATCGGTAAGCCGGTTTCGGCGATCCTGCGCAGTAAAATTAGGCGAAAACCGACGATCGTGCCTTGTGGGAATCGGTGCCCATCTCGTGCGAAAATCGACGATTCTGGGCTGTAGGGGCCGGCGCCCATCGCGGACGACGGCGGCGCGGCTTAGGAGCACAGTCCGAAGCGTGGGCCGATCTCAGCCCTGAGGAGACCGCGGCTCCAGCGAATGCAAAAAGTTGCCGAGAATCCTGTTGAATTCTTGCGGCTTCTCCATCGGCGTCATGTGTCCCGCCCCGGCGATGATTTCGAATCGGGCGTCGGGGATGGCATCTGCCATGGTCCGCATTTCAGACGGCGGGGCGAGCTGGTCGAGTTCCCCCGCGATCACGAGGGCGGGGCAGGGGACGGTCGCGAGCAAGGCCGACGAATCGGGGCGTTCCGCCATTCCCAGCGCGGCGGCCGCGATCCCCTCCGAGGATGCGCGTCGCATCATGTTCTCCAGGCGAGCGATGCAATCGGGCCGTTCCCTTCGTGTTGGCTCGGAAACCAGCTTGGGTAGCATTTGGCGGACGACCACGTCAGGGCCTTCTTGGCGAACTGCGTTCGCCAGGCGGTAGCGGTTTTCTCGAGCCTCGTCGGAGTCGGCGGCGGCTCGAGTGTTGCACAGCACCAATCCGCGAAGCAGCGCGGCATATTTGCGGAGGAACTGGAACGCAATGTAGCCGCCCATCGATAGTCCGCACACCACGAGGCCCTGCGCCGTGAGCCCCAGACTGTGCGACAATTCGGCCAGGTCGTCCGCGAATCTTTCCATCGTGACCACGCCGGGCGTGGTACCGCTGGCGCCGAAGCCTCTCAAATCGGGGGCCAAGACCTGAAAGTCCCGCGAGAACTCGGCGACTTGGGCTTCCCACATGGTGTGGTCCAAAGGGAAGCCGTGGACGAAGATCACTGGCCGGCCTCGGCCTTGGATCTCGACCGCCAAATCGACTCCGGCAATCTGGAGGCGTTGCATACATCACCCCGTTTCCGTCGCAAGGAGTTCCGGCGCTCGGATGGAACGATCGCCCGCGGGGCCGCCCACAGCTTACGGCTGCTCGGCCGAACGGCGATTCGCTGACGGGCGAAACTTCGTTTCCGAGAGGTCCGAGGCGGGGGCTGGGAACGCGGCCCTCCATCATTTTACAGGAGGTCGGGCGAAACGTAGACCGCCAGCGTGCGGCCCGGCAGCTTCAACGTCCAGTCGGGGGGCGGCGGGGGGCCGTCCAGATCGGGGTAGATGTCCTCGGGCGGAAAACGACCGGTGTCCAAAAACAGCCGCCAGGCGAAACTGCGAGCGTAGGGCGGAAAAACGAATCGCGTCGGTTCCGGCGCAGGGTGAAAGAACATAAGGATGTGATGGTTGGGTTGCTTCGGGTCCTCGCGATGCGGAAATGCCGCCAAAAGGCAGCCTAGGCTCCGCTCGCCGTTGGACCAATCGACCGGCCCGCCCTCGGCGTTGAACCAACTCACGTCGGGCAGACCGCCGGGCCGAACCGGCAAGCCGGTGAGGAAATCCCGGCGGCGCACGGTAGGTTCCCGCCGGCGGAAATGAATCAGGGCCTGGCAGAATCGCCACACCTCTCGGTGCCGGGGAACGCGTTTCCAGTTGAACCACGATACCGAGTTATCCTGACAGTAGGCGTTGTTATTGCCCCGTTGCGTGCGGCGGCATTCGTCTCCGAATAGGAGCATGGG
>JAAZNR010000452.1 GCA_012798155.1 Thermogutta sp.
CCGGCCGGCGTCTTGCTGTATTGCTGGTGCGGCTCCAGCCCGATGAGAACCCCGCGCGGTTCGGCCACCGAGGCGGCCTCGCGGAGCGTATAGCGCATCAGGACGTGATCCTCCTCGACGGTGGTCCACGGCGGCTTGGGACCTTCGTCGGTGTTGACCACCGGCGCGCCGCACTCGGCCGCGAAGCGAATGGCTTGTTTGAGGTAATTCACGCTGACGTCGGGTTTGCACAAGGGGCAGTGGGCCGAAAGCGCCGAGAGCTTGACGCCCACGCGCTCGCACGTCCGGCGGATGCGCAGCGGATCGTCGAGCATCGAGACGGTTTGATAATAGCCGCCCTCGCTCATCAACTCGCGGCCCCAGTGGACCCACGGCTCGATGTACTCGTAGCCGAGCTCGGCGGCCTTTTCGGCGCCCCACTCGAACGGCTTGTCGGCATGGCGGACAAACTCCATGTTGACGCCGATGGATACCTTTCCCATGATCGAGAACTCCTTGCCTGCGATACCACCCGAATATCGGACCGAAGACGGAATGCCCGCCGACCTATGCGCCCCACGCGTTCACCTTCGTCAGGGCGACCTGCCGCGCGGCGCTCTCGCAATTTGCCGGCAGTATAAGGTGCCCGATAACCGGTTGCAAGACTCGCGCGGAAGCGGGAAGGCGGAAGCGATATGGCGGCTCAGCGCGTCCGCGAGCGGCCGAGGATGAAGGGGATGAAGAGGTCAACGGCGGGTTTTCGCCGAAGAGGCAATCGGCGCGTTTTCGCCGAAGAGATCATGGGCGCGTTTTTCGCCGAAGAGGTCATCGACGCGGTTTCGGTGAAGAGCTAATCGGCGCGTTTCCGGTGAGAGACGTGTTTTCGCCGAAATGGGTAGACTATACTTGAGAGAAGTTATCTTCCGCGGAGACTCCCTGATGCTGAAAACCCTTGACGAAAAGCTGGCTCGAATTCGGGCCGACCGCGCTTGCCGGGATTTCATTTTGGCCGACGCCAAGGACGCCGACATGGCGTTCGGGCTTTCGGCGCCGGGAAAAAGCCCCGAGCACCACGCGGGCGAGGCCCGATTCCGCACGCTCGACGAATACCGCCGGATGATCCGCGAAATCGTGGCGCAAGGGCTGGTGGATATCATGCTGATGAGCGCGAGCACGAACGAGGTGCTTACGATTCGCGAACGGATTTTCGACGGCTCTCGCGTCACTCCCGCCGTGCGTGCCAACGACACGACCGACATCTGGCTGGCCGGCGGAGGTCTGGGGCAGTACGACCGGCAACCGTCTCGCCCCTTTCGTACCGCGACGATCGACCACATCATGTGCGGAAAGGCGGCTTGCGATCCCACGGAGCGCGGCTTGGGGGCCGATTTGGGGCTGTACTCCGTGACTTTCAACAACGACGCCGAAGCCGATCTCAGAACGCTCGAAGCCTACCGCGCGTTCCGACTGGAAGCGGAGGCAAAGGGCTTTCGGCACTTTCTCGAGGTCTTCAGCCCGAATGCCCCGGGAGAAAACGCCCCCGCCGACATAGCGCGGTTCGTCAACGATCATATCGTCCGGGCGCTGGCCGGGGTCACCAGCCGCGGCCGACCGCTGTTTCTCAAGATCCCCTATTTCGGCCCTCAAGCCATGGAATCGCTGGTCCGCTACGATAGTTCCCTAGTGGTGGGCATCCTCGGCGGCTCGGCAGGGACGACCTTCGACGCCTTCCACATGCTGTGGGAGGCGAAGAAATACGGGGCGCGGGTGGCCCTCTACGGACGCAAGATCAATCACGCGGAGGATCAGTTGACCTTCATTCGTTATCTTCGCTGGGTGGCCGACGATCAGATCGAACCCGCGGAGGCCGTGCGGGCCTATCACGGCGACCTGCGGAAACTCGGCTTGACGCCGCACCGCAGCCTGGAAGAGGACTTGCAACGGACAGGCGGCGCAAGCGCGTACTCGGGTCGCGCGGAGGCTTCCGCAACGGTTGGTCGGGCAGGGGCCGAACCGGC
Organism: Thermogutta sp.; assembly: GCA_012798155.1. Lineage (GTDB taxonomy): Bacteria > Planctomycetota > Planctomycetia > Pirellulales > Thermoguttaceae > Thermogutta. The sequence goes on from JAAZNR010000452.1 coordinate 1,998, forward strand.
GGCGACTCCGGGCCGTACCGCGGAGGAGCCGGTGCCCCGGGTTACCATATCGGCTTGGCGAACGCCGGCCGACGATCCGGACTTCAGCCGGCTGACCCCCGCCGAAAAGGCGAAATACAATCTCGAACGCTGGAAGCGGATTCTGGGCTGATTCGCGTTTCGGCCGCGGTTTCTTGTTCGGGATGCTCCCATTTGCGCGGCATTCTTCCACGCCGGCCCGACCGCGCGGCGATCGGGTGACCGTGCCCGTTAAAGGTAAGCGTCAGGCAGCCGCTCGTTGCCTGGCCTCGGCGGGCTTTTCGCCGACGACCATCCAAGAGAGACAGGGTGCCGGCAAGAGGCGATCGCAAAGCCGGAACAGCGGCCAAAGCCGATCGAACCATCGCATTTGGTCGGGCGAGAGACGCCTGCGTCGCAGAATCCGCCCGGAAACGAACCAGGCGGCGGCCCCGATGCGGTTGAAAGCCCTCTGGTGAATCACGCGAAAACCCGCCTTTTCGAGCTTCTCCCGCAGCTCGTCTCCCTCGTAGCGGCGAAAATGCCCCAAGGCGCGGTCCAATGTCCCGAACAGTCGGCGACCCGCCGGCACGACCAGCACGCAACGCCCGCCGGGTTGCAAGGCCTCGAAAAAACCCTTCAATACTTTCTCGTCGTCGGGCAGATGTTCCAGCACGTTGGCGGAGAAGATCGAATCCAATCTCTCGGCCTTCAACGCCTCATAGAGACTTGCCTCGTTCAAGTCGCCTTTCAGGACGCTCACGCCGTCGCGTTCGGCGAAGCGGGCTTGCAGTATCTCGACATATTCCGGATCGCGATCGAGCAGTACCAGTGCCTCCCGCCGGGCCAGGAGACGGCTTAGATTTCCGATCCCCGCCCCGGCTTCCAGCAGTCGGCGTCCCAAGAAGGGCGCGGCCTGCTCTACCATCCAGCGATTGTAGGTCGAGGCACGGCTCACGGCTTCCAGCGTGGCCAAGCCGTCGTCGCGGAAGACGCGAGTATCCCAGAATCGGCAGTACAGCAGCGTGGCCAGAGCCTGGACCCCGTCCCAAGCACCGATCTTCTTGCCTTCCGCATAGGTTCGACCGGCGTAGGTGATGGGGACCTCGTAGATCCTGGCCCCCAACTGGGCCAAACGGCAGGTCAACTCGGGTTCAATCGTGAACTTGCGAGAGGACAAGTGCAGACGGCGGAGGATGTCGGCACGAACGACCTTGTAGCCGGTCTCCATGTCGGTCAGATTCAGGTCGTTGACGGCGTTGGCTGCCAGCGTGAGGATTTTGTTCGCCAGGGTGTGCCAAAAATACAGCACGCGTCTCGGGTGGCCCACAAAACGCGATCCGAAGACGGCGTCGGCCTTGCCGGAAAGGATCGGCTCCAGGAGGTTGGGATA
>JAAZNR010000453.1 GCA_012798155.1 Thermogutta sp.
ATGGGAAGGCCGCGGTTCGAGGGAGGCTTGTTCGAGTTGCCGCGGAGCGACGGGTTTCCTATACTTCGATTGTGAAAATAGCGGCCATCGGTAATCCAACAAGACGGTTCAGGTCCGAGGAGGTCCCATTCCGTGACGGCGCTTCGCGAAATCTTGGTGAAAAAGGGAACGCATGTGTACACGGTGGCCCCCGACGCCACGCTTCAAGACGTCGTGGACGAGCTGGTTCAGCACAACATCGGGGCCGTCTTGGTTTGCCTTCGCGATCCCGCGGGGGGTGAAAAGGTGCTGGGTATCGTGTCCGAACGCGACGTCTTGCGGCGCTGTGCAGTTTCGGATCGGCCGCTGCGAGATTGGAAGGCCGAAGAGGTCATGAGTCGGAATCTGGTGACCGCTTGCCCGGATGACTCCGTGGGGGATGTGCTCAAGACCATGACGGTCAACCGCATCCGGCACTTGCCCGTCCTTCAGGAGGGCAAGCTGGTCGGGATCGTCTCCATCGGCGACCTCGTGAAGTCGCAACTGGACGAATTGGCGGTGGAGAACCGCTTCATGAAGGACTACATCCAGAGCTGAATCCGGGGCTAAAAGCCCGAGCCGCGGCCTCTCGCGATAGGGCTTGCCGCCAAGACTCATGCCGCAGGGATTCCGTAGTGAATGCGAGGCGCGTCGCTCCGCGCGTCCCGCGATGGTCACTGCCCGCTACGGAAGAAGTGCTTGTCGGCGAAATCGAGGTAGCACCGCCAATCGTATTCCGTTAGATCGTGTTTCCCGGTGCGCACGTGGTATCCGATCGTTCCCATCACGGGGTGATCGGGCGGCGGCATCTCATCAGCAGGCAAGCCGTCTTTTCCTAATAGTTGATATACGGGAGAAGCGGCCTTGGCTGCCAAGAATTCACCCTTGGGGTCCGCCCATAGGTCCTCGGAAGCGCTGGCTACATATACGGGCCGCGGCGCTATCAGGGCGATCAGCTCATGCTGATCGAAGGGGAGTTCATCCTCGCGGTCTCCGTACTTCTTGAAGTTTTCGCAGAACCAATGGGGAAACGCCGCGTTGATGCGTGCCACAGTCTCCCCGAAGCGGCGCCGGCTGAGGGCCGCCCCGCCGCAGCCCGAGTCGTTGGAGATCACGATCGCGAACCGCTCGTCCTGGGCCCCGGCCCACAATGCGGTCTTGCCGAGCCGGGAGTGGCCCAACACGGCGACCTTGCCGGCATCGACGTCGGGATCGGTTTCGAGGTAATCCATGGCTCGACTCAACCCCCAGGCCCAGGCCCCGATGGAACCCCATTCGTCCGGCGCGGGCCGCGTTTGCCCTTCCTTGTAAAACAGCGGATGGACGCCGTTTTGAAAACCGTCATCGAAGTCGGGGTCCAGATCGCCGTAATAGATCGTGGCAAGACCGTAGCCGCGGCTGAGAATCAACTCCACGGGCCAGCGACCGGCCGAGGTGCCCCGCGACGCCTCCGTGGCCTGATGGTTGACGACGCCCTTGCCGGGATTGTCGCGCATCCAACTCTTGGAAAGCGTAATGCCGGGGTCGGCATGAATTGTGTGATTCCCGAAGAAATTCAGGCCCAAGAAAACCGGCACGGGCCGCCGGGCCTGCTTGGGCAAGTATAGCAACACATCCATTTTGGGACCCGTCTCCTTTGCCGAAGAAAAGTAAACGACTATTTCTTTTCTGACCGCGGCGCCGCCCAGCGCGTTTTCCTCCGTCGATCGGACGTGGAACGTCATGTCGGCCGGGCGGCCGGGGGACTTGCCGTACATTTCCCCGGCAAAGAGCGCGAGCAGCTCGGGGCGTCGCTTGTTCCTCCACGTGTCGGCGTCCCGGACGACCGTTCCGTCTTGGCAAAGCAAGGGGTCCGGCAGAGTATACGCGGGAACCAGGCTTTCGTCGTAGTTCACGGCGGCCTGCTCGGCCGATGCGGGTTGCCGGGCGACGCAGGCGAGGACCGCGATGCCGACCAAAGCCCACGGCAAACCACGTGCACGATCCCGTTTCATGGCTGCGACTCCTCTCGACCGATTTGTGTTGTTTGTGTGCCCAGGGTAGCGTCTTCGTGTGCCAAGGGTAGCGTCAACGAACGCCGTCGCCCCGGCCGCGGCGAAACGCGACGTCCGCCCATTCGCCAAAAGCCGGCTTTGCGGCACGGCAGTGCCAGGCATGGCAGCGCTAGAACGGCCAAATGCGGGGCGCCAGCGTCACGGTGACGACGGTGTTCAGGATATTCATGGGAATGCCTGCCCGCAAGTAATCGGAGAACCGGTAATTGCCCGGCCCATAAACCATCAGATTCGTCTGATACCCCAGCGGCGTGGCGAAGGAGGCCGAGGCGGCCATCATGATACTGACCACGAACGGGATGGGATTGACGCCCAGCGTGTTTGCCGCGGCCAGGGCAAAGGGAAACATCAAGGCGGCCGCGGCGTTGTTGGTGACCATCTCCGTGAGCACCGAGGTGATTAGGTGAACGAACAGCAACGCAATCCAGGGATTGTGTCCGGCCAATTCGATCAGCGAACCCGCGATCAGGGAGGCCGCCCCCGTCTTTTCCAGAGCTTGGCCGACCCCCAGCGCCGCGCCGATCGTCACCAGAAGCTGCCAATCGACGGCCCGCCGCGCCTCGGTGAGGGTGCAGCAACGCAGGAGAATCATTGCAGCGGCGCCTAGCAGGGCGCCCTTCAACATGGTGATCCTGCCGAAAGCCGCCCTCACGGAGCCGATTTGGATCGTAACGTCGCCCAGGGATTCGCTGAGCGAGACGACGAAGACCATGATCGCCAGGATGATCAGGGCGGCGGCGGCCTTCTCGAAACGGGGCGGGCGAGAATCCTCCAGTCGGCTGAGAAGATAGAAATCCCGGCTGTGCCGATGCGTCTCCATGAAAGACGGGTGCGCCTCCAAAAGCACGGTATCGCCGCGACGCAGAACGATATCGCCGATCTTTCCCGGCAATCGCTCCCCTTCCCTCGCCACGGCGATCACCACGGCGTTGTACACGGAGCGAAAACGGCCGTCGCGAACGGTCTTGCCGACCAAGGGGCAGCGGTCGCTGATGACGGCCTCGATCAGGCAGCGTTGCGAACGCGGCGCATCCAGCTTGAAGACCTGGTTCGTCGCGGGAACGAGGCCGCGCATCTTTTGCAGATCGCGTACCGACTCCACGACGCCGACGAATACGAGTCTGTCGTTCGCCCGCAGCTTCTCTTTGGGAGAGACGGCCGGCAAGACCTCTCCATCCCGGTTGATTTCCGCCAGATAAAGCCCCGGCAGGTGGCGCAAACCCGCCTCCTCGATGGTCTTCCCCACGAGCGGACTGCCGATCTCGACCTCCATTTCGGTGATGTACCGTCGGGGGTCCTCACGGACGGGCGCGGCCGACTGGCGGTTTGGCAGCAATAATCGATGGGTCAACACAACGAAAAGGATCCCGATCACGGCCATGGGAACGCCCACCCAACTGATGTCCAAGAGTCCCAGACCCCGCGGTAGGGCGGGTCCTCCTGCCGCCTGGGTCTGATCCGCGGCCCGGATCAAGAGGCCGTTCACCACCAAGTTGGTGCTGGTTCCGATCATGGTGCAGGTACCGCCCAGGATGGCGGCGTAACTGAGCGGCAGGAGCACCTTGGAGGGCGTGATCCGGTGTTGCCGCGCCCAGTCGCTGACGGCCGAAATCAACATTGCGACGACCGGAGTGTTATTGACGAAGGCGCTCAAGGCGGCGGTGGGAGCCATGACCCGCAGGATCGCCCCGGCCGTGGTTTTCGGGCGACCGAAGATCCGCTCCGCGAGTGAGGTCACGGCGCCTGTTTCCGTCAATCCCGCGCCGACCACGAACAGCACCGCGATTGTGATCATTCCCTCATTCGAGAACCCCGACAGGGCCTCGCTGCTGGTAAGAACGCCCGAAAACAGAAGCACGGCCAGCGCGCCCATCAGGACCGCATCCGGCGGGATTCTGGTTAAGGCGAGGACCAAGAAGACTCCCACCAACACGCACAGAGCGAGGACGGCTGCAAATGTCATTCGGCAAGGTGTCCCGTCAAAAATCGGCCACGCTTTCGTGGATAGGCAATGATCCCCGGCATTCCTTCACGCCATCCAGCTCGGGGAATCGCGACCGAGGTCGAATGTATTCACAAGGTAGCCGTTCACGCCCCGGGAAGCGAGGCGAAGGCCGGTGTCTGGGGGCTTCGCTGCGCTACGACCCCAGCCACCCGGCGGCTCGGCGCGTCTGCCGGCTTGCCCGACGGCGCGCAGGGTGGCACGCCCAGAGCGAAGCGATGGGCGCGGTCGGCGTGCTCGCGGAGTCTGCCACGCCCTTCGGTCCTGACGGACCTCAGGGACGTGCCACCAACTCACCGTGCCACCCAACTCACGGCGTGCAAACGTGTCGCTCGCCTCCGTAAAGGATCAGGCTCCATCGCGTGAACGGTTACTTCACAAGTTTATTCCCTGCATAGCCGGGGACACAATTGAAGCGACGGCAGGGGCCTGCGGAGAGAGGTCGGCTTGCGGTTGCGGAGCCAAGCCCCCCGCCGTGTGTGCGTCCCACGGTCGAGGCGTCGTCATGCGGCCGAATTCACCGGTAGGGGCGACTTGCGAGGTATTTCGTCACCGGCGGAGTTCGTATACACCAGTATCATGATAATCGTACTTATATTGCGTGCATTCGCCGCTGTCAAGGTCGGTCCTGTCCCCAATCCTGCCTACGGGCATCTCGAAAGTAAGATTGCGCCCTCCGACATGCAATGGGATTGAGCCTACCCGGCACGCCTGCGAACGGCGGGAGGTTACAATAGAGCTTGCATTGCACCGGAACTCGCATTGCACCGATCCCTGAGCCGGCTGGGAAGGTTTGAGATGCATCGAAGACTCGGTCTCGGTCGGCATAGGATCCCCGGCCCGAGCAATATCCACGAGCAATATCCACCTGTCTAGTCGAGATTCGCGAGATGAAAGACAGCGCCAAGCCGGTTTCCCAATCGTCGTCAGAGAATCCACCCGGACCAATTCCTCCCGAGAGGCATCCCGAAAGACCTGAAGTGCCAAAAGACGCGGATGGGGTCGGCCGGACGTCCGGGGAGGCGGCCGAGGCCCTGCCCGAACTTGCCGGTCATCCCGTTGATTTGCAGGCGATCGAGGAGGCCGTGCGGACGATCCTCCGGGCCGTGGGCGAGGATCCCGACCGCGAGGGTCTTCGCGAGACTCCGCGGCGGGTGGCGCGGATGTACGCGGAATTGTTCAAGGGGCTGCGATCGGACCCGCGACGCCATTTGCAAAAGGTCTTTACGGAACGCTACGATGAGGTGGTCTTGGTCAAGGACATCAGCTTCGAAAGCACGTGCGAGCACCATCTGATGCCGTTCATGGGCAAGGCGCATATCGCTTATCTGCCCGGCGGCAAGGTGGTCGGATTGAGCAAGCTGGCGCGCGTCGTCGAGGACATCGCGCGGCGGCCGCAGGTTCAGGAAAGAATGACGGAGTCCATCGCCGACTTGTTGGTAGAAGAACTTCAAGTGCGAGGGGTCGCGGTCGTGGTGGAAGCCATTCACACCTGCATGACCGTGCGGGGCGTGCGGAAACCGGGCAGCATTTGCGTGACCTCCGCCATGCGCGGCGCCTTCCGGAACAATCCTTCCACCCGGGCCGAAGTCATGACCCTCATCTTCGGCAACCACAAGTAGGACCGATCGTCACGAGGGCCGGCGGCGACCGGAATGAGCACCACTTATTCGGACCAGCAAAGGGCGCGCGTTCACGAGGACCTTTCCGGTCTCGTGCGGGGCGAGGTCCTGTCCGAGCCGGTTCAGCTTCACGTCTATGCCGGGGACGGGAGCGTCTTCGAGATCCGCCCACTCTGCGTCGTTCGCCCACGCTCGGTCGCCGACGTGACGGCCTGCGTGCAGTACTGTCACGAACATCAATTGCCGATTCACCCCCGCGGGGCAGGCACCGGGACGGCCGGCGAATCGCTCGGGCCGGGCGTGATCCTCGACTTTTCCACGCATTTGAGACGGGTCCTCGGCGTGGAACCGGGCGGTGAATACGTCCGCGTGCAACCGGGGATCGTCTTGGAGCGATTGAATCTCCTCCTGGCTCGGCAAGGGCGGTTCCTCGATTGCGATCCCTCTTCGGCCTTGGTTTCCACGGTGGGCGGCATCATCGGTCGCAACCCGGCCGTCGCGCGGGGGGGGCGGCTGGGCCGATTCGGACGTCACTTGCGCGAGGTTACCATGGTGCTCGGCGACGGCAGCCGAGTACGCCTGGGACGGGAGGAAATCGCCAAGCATCAGGCGACCGCCGCGGACTCTCGCAAGAGCCGATTGGTCGCGGAAGTCGCGGCCCTCCTCGGGCGGCACTTGGACGCGCTAAACCGCGAACGGCCGCGGGCGCCCTACCTGGGCGGGTACGGAGTGTGGGACGCCCTCCAAGACGACCGGCTCGACCTCGCGCGGCTCGCAGCCGGTGCCGAGGGCACGCTGGGGGTGATCGTGGAAGCCGTTCTCGAGACCGATATCCTACCGAAAAATGCCGCCGTCGCGCTGCTGCTATTCGATTCCTTGGAGCGGGCGGCGATGACCGGAGAAGGGATTCTCCGCTACCAGCCTGCCCTCTGCGAGCTTCTCGATCGTCGGCATCTCAGCTTGGCTCGCCAATCGGATCCACGATTGGAGTCCTTGATTCCCGAGCAAGTGGAGGCCGCGGTCGTGGTCGAGATCGTCGGCGAATCGGAACGCGTGGTCCGAAGTGAACTCCAGGAACTGGTCGAGGAGGTTCGGGAACGAAAAAAGCTCGCCGTCGGCTCGCGATTGGCGTTCGACGAACCGGAAACGGCGGTGTTGCGGAGGCTTTGCAATCCGCACCAGCCGGCCTTCCGCCGCGGCGGTTCGACGCAGCCGATCCCCGTGCTCGACGATTTCGCCATTCCGCCGCAGAATTTGCCCGCCTTTTTGGCGCTCGTCCAAACCGAATTGCGGCGTTGCGGAGTCACGGCGGCCCTGCGTTGCCGATTGGGTTCGGGAAGCGTGCTTCTGCACCCCTTCCTCGATCTTTCGGACCGCCGGTCCGTCGAGTCTCTCCGCGATCTGGCGGAGGTCACGGCGGAGGCCGCGGTTCGGCTGGGCGGGGGCTTCGGGAGTTCAGGCGGCTTGGGAATCGCCCGCACGCAGCTCCTGCGAAGACACCTGCCGAAGCTGCATCTCCTTTTCGCAGAAATCAAGCGGGCCTTCGATCCAGGCTCGATTTTCAATCCCGGCAAAGTCGTGCAGGCGGAATCCTCCCCCGATTGGCTGAGCCTTCTACGTTCGTCGATTGCCGAGGCGGCGATGGCAAACGATGCCGGGGTAGCGCAAGCCGGTCTGCCAAGCCCGCCGGAGAAGCCGGAACCCCCCGATCGCTCTCCCCTCCGCGATTCTCCGCGCGGCGAGTCCGGCGCGAGAACTACGGCGGCGTCGGGCGGAGCGGCCGCCGAAGCCGGGGTGCCGCCCGCTACCCGGTCCGCTCCCGGTGAACAATCGCCCATCGACGACCTGCCGTCGCTCCTGGTCGCCCAGTTGGATTGGGAGCCGCGGCGGTTGATTGCCGACGTCCAGCAATGCAATTTTTGCGGCCTTTGTCGCACGCAATCGTCCCTGGAACGCATGTGCCCGATTTTCCGGGTCTTGCCCGCCGAAGAAGCTTCTCCCCGGGCCAAGGTACGAATGCTCCACGGCGTATTGTCGCAGGTCCTGCCCCTCGAGACTTTGACGGAGCAGGCGGCCAAGGAGATCGCCGACCTGTGCGTTCACTGCCACATGTGCCGATTGGAGTGCCCCTCCGAAGTGGACGTGCCGAGGCTGATGTCGGAGGTGAAAGCAGCGTACGTCGCGGGGCACGGCATATCCACGTCCGCGTGGTTGATGAATCGGATCGATCGCTGGGCGGCCTGGGCCGCGGCGATTCATCCCGTCGTCAATTGGGCGCTGGGCAATCGGCAGGCTCGATGGCTGCTCGAAAGGTTCTGCGGCGTGGCTCACGGGCGCAAGCTCCCGCGCGTCTATTCGCCGAGCTTCCTCCGCCGCGCGGCCCGCCGCCGGCTCAATCAGGCGACGCGCCGCAACGGTCCCAAGGCCGTCTATTTCGTCGATACCTATGCAAACTGGTTCGACCCCGAATTGGCGGAAATGGCGGTCGCCGTCTTGGAGCACAACGGAGTGGCGGTCTACGTGCCGTCCGACCAAGGACCGGCGGGTACGGCGGCCATCGCCTCCGGCGAACTGGATTTGGCGCGGCGACTGGGCCGCAACAACACCATGATCTTGGCGGAGGCGATTCGCCAGGGCTACCATGTGGTCACGACGGAGCCTGCCGCCGCGGTTACCTTGACCCGAGAATACCCGCAATTGCTGGAGGACGAGGACAGCCGCTTGGTGGCCCAAAATACCAGCGATCTGGGCGACTATCTCTGGTGCCTGCATCTCTCCGGAAGGCTCCGCCTCGATTTCCAACCGATCACACGTGCCTTGGGTTATCATCAGCCGTGCCGTCTGCGGGCATTGGGAAAAGGATCGCCGGGGGCCAAACTG
>JAAZNR010000050.1 GCA_012798155.1 Thermogutta sp.
CAACTGGCTGCGTCCCAGCAGAATGAACGCCGCCGCCAAATCCTCGGCCCGCGTCCACTGATTCACCAAGGGCGTCAAGGCCGATATCACGGCCTCGTGTTTTCCCGACAGTTGCTGAGCCAAAAGCTGCCGCAGCCGCCATGCCACGGCCTGCGGATGCGATCCGTATTCTTTCAAAAGGGCGTCGTACAGCGCCGCCGCCTCGTCGTACTTGCCCTCCAGCAACCGCGACTCGGCCGCGATGTGCAGGACCTCCGGCGTCAAGGGATGCCGGGCGAAGCGTTGCAGGAACTCCTGAGTGAGTTGCCAGGCCTCGGGCGCTTTCTCCACCTGCAAGGCGGCGTAAGCCGCTGCGTACAGGGCCTCGGCCGCCGCATCGGCATCCGGGTTTTGCGCCGCCGCGCGATACTCCGCGATGGAATCCGCCCGCCGCTCCGGCATCTCATACAAGGCGTCGCCGCGATCCATGTGCAAGAGCGGGCGAGCCGGCTCCGGGGCGGCCTGAAGCTCGGCGTCCGTCAGCATCTCCACCACCTTTTGCGGTTGCTTTTGCTTGAGCAGCACGCGGGCCGTCCAGTGCAAGGCCTCGGCCCGCAGCTCCGGGATCCCCGCCGATTTTTGCAGCAAAGGCAGGGCCTGGTCGTATTGCCCGGCCAAATACCGGCATTTGCCTGCCGCCAATTCCGCCCGGGCCAATAGCGGGGATTGCGGAAACTCCTTCGCCAGGGAGGCGTAGATCTCCGCCGCGGCGTCGTATTGCCGCAACCGGACCAGGCAGTCGCCCTCCCGAATCCGGGCTTCATCCGCCGCCGGAGCAGTCTTGTCGGCCGCCGCCGCCGCGAAGGCCTGCCGTGCCTGCTCGAATTCCCCGGAAGCGTACAGCACCTCGCCCAACCGGGTTCGCACCTCGCCTGCCAGGGCGTGAGCGGGATACTTTTCGAGGAACTGCCGATAGTATCGGGCGGCCGCCTCGCGGTCGCCGCTCTCCTCCGCCGCGAATGCCAAGGCGTACGTCACATTGGGGGCCGACTCGTGACCGCCGAAATCTTGGAGAAACCGTTGATAGCCGGCGACGGCCTCGGCCTTCTTCCCCAGCAGATAATCGCACTCGGCGCGATAGAAGACGACCTCGGCGCGGAGCTTGCCTTGCGGATAGTCGGCCAAGTAACGGTCCAAGGCGGCCGCGGCCTGCGGCAGTCGTTCGGCCTTCCCCTCCCGGCCCGCCTCCAAGAGGGACGCCCCCCAGTACAACAAGGCCGACTCGCGCAAGTCGGCATCCAATTGGGCGTCTTTTTCCGCAACCTGAAAGGCCTCCGCGGCCGGCTCGTACCGCTTCAAGTGGAACAGGCACACGCCCAGATAATAGCGTGCCCGCCCGGCCCGGGCATCCTGGGGGAAATCGCGGAGAAACCCCTGCCACTCCTCCGCCGCCGAATCCCACAAGCCGAGATTATGCAGCTTGACGGCCGCGTTGTAGCGGGGCACGGCGCCGGGGGCCTCCTGGGCCGATGCCTTGGGAAGCAACGGCAAACCCATCGTTCCCAGCAGCCCGCATCCCAGCAAAAAAACGCCCCCCAACCGCACAAGCCGGTGCGTTCCGCGTCTCATGCTTCGTCCTCGTCGATCTGTTCCGCAAGGGGTGGGCGCGGCCGATCCGCGGCATCCGTTTCCCTCAGGGCGAATCCGCTCTCGTTCGCCCGGCAAGACCGAACCTTGCGCTTATCTTATGCTCCCGACAAGCTTGGGGGAATACGTGCATTATGTCATGACGCCCCCGGCAAGCTATAATACTGGCAGGGGACCGCTACGGGGCACGTAGCGCCGCTACGCTACCGCGGCAAAGGGCGCGATACGACAAACATGCGGGCCGTGACACCAGAGGCACGCGGCTTGAGACACGAGGGGGGCGCCGCAACATGGACGCCGTCGTCCAGGCATTTCTGGAAAACGAGCAGAGGCTCCGGCTCGTCAAGCGGCTGGGGCGGGGCGGCTTCGGCGAGGTCTGGCAAGCGGAATCCCCCAGCGGCGTTCGCTCGGCCGTCAAGGTCTCGCTGGACCCCATCGACGGCGAAAACCCGGCCGTCAAGAAAGAGCTGCAAAACCTCGATCTCGTCAAGACGTTTTCGGGCCACCCGCACATCGTCGGCCTCTTGGACTACTGGCTGGTGACCGGCTTTTTGGTGACCCGCTGGGAGTCGGCCACCGACGGGAATCTTTTGGACATGCTGGAGAGGAATCGCAGCGCCGGGCAGCCGGGCATCCCGCTCAAGCAGCTCCGCAAGTGGATTGCCGAAGCGGCGGACGGTCTGGACTTTCTACATGCCAACGGCATCTACCACCGGGACATAAAACCAGAGAACCTGCTGTTATTCCACGGCCATGTGAAGATCGGGGATCTGGGGCTGATGAAGCTGGCGGGCGCGAGCACGGCCTCGCACAGCGGGTCGGGGACGTTCGGGTATCTCCCGCCGGAGGCCTGGGAGGAGCACCGCCTGACTTCGACGGCGGACCTCTATTCCCTGGCGGCGACGTACGTCAAGCTGCGGACCGGCCGGGAGCCTTTCGGCACCAGCCCCGTGGAGATTGCCGACCGTCAGATGCGAGGCCGGCCGGTGCTGGCGCGGCTTACCGAAGGGGAGGCGAAATGGGTCCGGCGGGCTTTGGCCCCGCGCCCGGAGGACCGGCCGCAGGAGGGCGCCGCGGCCTGGGTTCAGGCGATGTACAAGGCCCTCAGGGGGCCGAGCCGCGGACCCTCGCCGGCGTCGCCACCTCCCGACACAGCGACACCCAGCGCCATGCCCAAGCCGGGCGAGGATGTTTCCGCGCGAAACCAGACAAGCGATTACGCCATCGTCGGGGGAATCGGCGGGGCAATCGCCGGGGCAGAGACCGTGGGAATCCCCGGGGCAATCCTCGGGACAATCCTCGGGGGAATCCCCGGGGCAATCCTCGGGGCAATCCTCGGGGGAATCGCCGGGGCAATCCTCGGGGCAATCCTCGGGGCAATCAGCGGGGCAATCGATGCTGCAGGGCGCAAGAAGGCGAAGAGGGAGTCGGTCTCCTCCAAATGGGGCGCGGGCCTCCACGCGTCCCAAGTTCGACCCGGCGATCAGTCCAGATCGTAGATCTTTTCGTCCACGCGAGGGGGGCGGATGTGGCGGACCACCTCCTTCAAGCTGCCGCCGCTCTGCCGGAAGAGCGGCTCCTCCTGGTCGAGCTGGTCCCCCAGCTCCTCCTCGATGGCCTCCGGGTCTTCGCCGGCCTCCATGCGGCGGATGGCCTCCTCCATCGCCCCGCCGAACTCCATGCCCGTGGATTGGGACAGCTTCCGCATCAGTCGGGCCATTTGGCGGGGATCTTCCTCGTCCAAGTTTTCCGCCTCGCCCGCCAATTCCATGAGCGCCTGTTCGAACTTGTCTTCGTCCAGACCGGGCGGGAGAAGATCATCGTCGTCTTCCCCCGGCCCCTGATCCGAGGCACTCTTGCCGGCACGCCCCACCGCGAAACGCGAAACGCGGCGTTCCAGTTTGGGTCGGCCGCACTTGGGGCAATCCGGTTGCTTGGTCGTGTCGATGCGACGCGAAAAGAAGCTGTAAACCGTGTGACAATCCGCACAATAGAACTCGTAGATGGGCACGGAAACAACCTCCTCGTCCGGCCGGACCTCGATGCCGTGTCGATGATCAACGCAACCTACCGCCGAAGAAACGGGCGGTTCGGGCCGGGCGCCGCAGGTCCGCGACGGGCCCGCCCTTGCCTCTATTTTCCTTAAGGCGCGGGAAACGGCCAAGAGCGATCGGCCGATCCGAGGGTCGCCGCCCAGCCGGCCGCGATCGCTTCACGGCACGATCACCCGCCCGCGGTCCCGCATATGGATCGGCACAGAGCCACGCCCAATGCCGTCCGGGGGCGGATTCTCGAGTCGGGCGCTCCGGAGTCTCAACCGTGCCGCTTGCCCCTTGCCGACCGGTCGCAAATCGCGTAAACTCATTTTGCGGTTAATGATAGCCTACTGCTCCTATTACAAGGACGCACCACCCATGGAACGTTGGAACGGACACAACGGCCGAAGCGAACGGCTGCCGCCTGCTCGCGGGCTTGACCTCAGGGTCGAGGCGGAGATGGAATACGATCTGCGGGCTGAGCTGCGCCGGGTGGTCTGCGGTGCGAGGCAGCAGCTCTTGAGCCGGCAGCATTCCGAAGGCTATTGGCAGGGAGAATTGGAAGGCGACGGCATCCTCCAGAGCGAGACCGTTCTGGTCCTGGCTTTCTTCGGCAAGGAACGATCGCCCCTTGCGGAAGCCCTTGCCAAACGGCTCTTGGACACGCAATTGCCGGAGGGCGGCTGGTCCTTGTATCCCGGCGGGCGGGCGGAAATCAGCGCCTCGGTCAAAGCCTACTTCGCGCTCAAGCTGACCGGTCACGATCCGGCGGCCGAACCCCTGCAACGCGCCCGAGAAATGATCCTCTCGCTGGGCGGCGCGGAGCGGGTCAACAGCTTCACGCGATTCTATCTGGCGATGCTGGGCCAGATTCCCTATTCGCTTTGCCCGGCCGTCCCCCCGGAACTGCTCCTCTTGCCCTCCTGGTTCCCCGTGCATTTGCAGGCTCTCAGCGCGTGGTCGCGGACGATGGTGGTGCCGCTGTCGGTGATTTGGGCCAAGAAGCCGGTGCGCCCCTTGCCGGCGGAACTGGGGATTCGCGAGCTGATCCTCCGTCCGCCCCATCAATGGCCGCCGATCCGCAAGCCGGGCGAAACCATCCGCCGCGGTTTCGGCTGGGGGGCCTTCTTCCGCGGCGTCGATCGCCTGTACAAAGCGGCCGAGCGGAGCGGCCGGCTGCCGGGGCGACAACGGGCGCTCCGCGCGGCCCGGGATTGGATGCTCCGGCGAATCGACGCCGGCGACGGATTGGGAGCGATCTATCCGCCGATCGTCTGGAGTCTGATCGCCCTGCAAGCCCTGGGCGTTTCCCCGGATCACCCCGCCGTCCGCAAAACGTGGCGTCAATTGGAAGGACTGGTCATCGAGGATCAACGGGGAACCCGCGTCCAGCCCTGCCTTTCGCCGGTGTGGGATACGGCAATCAGCCTGCGGACCCTCTTTGCGGCGGGAGCCGACGGCAATTGCAGTTCGGTTCGTAAAGCCGCGGCCTGGTTGATCGACAAGCAGATTACCGTGCCGGGAGACTGGGCCGAGACGGTCCGCGCCGAACCGGGGGGCTGGTGCTTCGAGCACCGCAACGATTTCTACCCCGACTGCGACGATACGGCCATGGCGCTGATGGCCCTGCATGGGTTCATCAACGGCAATTGCAACGAGCAGTTTCCTCAGCCGTTCACCCTGATCGACGAGCACGCCGCCCACGCCGACGCCGCATCTGCCCGGCCGGGCGGCGACGAGGAGGAAGACTTGCTGGAACGGGCGACGAGGGCCGTCCATCGCGGCCTGAACTGGCTGCTCGCCATGCAAAACGCCGACGGAGGCTGGGCCGCCTTCGACCGCAACAATTGCCGGCGGTTCCTCTGCCACGTCCCATTCGCCGACCACAACGCCATGATCGACCCCAGTTCGCCGGACTTGACGGGGAGGGTCTTGGAGGCCTTGGCCACGCTGGGCCGCCGCGTGGGCTGCCCCGAAGTCGATCGCGCCGTCCGTTATCTTCGCCGGCGTCAGGAGCCTGACGGGAGTTGGTTCGGCCGCTGGGGCGTGAACTACATCTATGGGACCTGGCAGGCCGTGACGGGTCTCCGTGCGGTGGGCGTGCCCGAAGACGACCCCGCCGTACAAGCCGGCGCCCAATGGCTCATCAGTCATCAGCAGGCCGACGGCGGGTGGGGCGAGTCGCCCGACACCTACGACCACCCCGAACGCCGGGGACGCGGACCGACGACGCCCTCGCAAACGGCCTGGGCCGTGATGGGCCTCCTCGCCGCGGGAAAACGCTCGCATCGCTCCGTCCTGCAGGGCGTACGATTCCTCCTCGATCGCTGGTCGCTTCAGGACGGCTGGGATGAGCCTTATTTTACCGGGACGGGATTTCCACGAGTCTTCTACTTGCGCTATCACATGTACGCGCATTACTTTCCGCTGATGGCCCTGGCAAAGTTCGCGGCGTCGGCGGACCACGATACGCAGCCGCCCCCTCGCCCCCGGCTCCGCGTCGTTACGCCCGCCGACTCGCCGCGCGAAAACCTCCGCACGGCCTGAGCCGACTTCCACGAACCCCGCCCCATAGGATATCCCATGCGATTTCCTCTCTCGCTGACACGTTCGCTCAGCGCGTATCTCCTGCGTCAACGCCTGGCCGGACGCCGCCGCTTTCCCCTGGTCTTGATGTTGGAGCCGCTCTTCGCCTGCAACCTTCACTGCACGGGCTGCGGGCGGATTCGCGA
>JAAZNR010000454.1 GCA_012798155.1 Thermogutta sp.
AGCCAAAGGCCGACGGCGACGAAGGCGCCCGGCGGGCCGCCCAGCGCTAAACCGATCCCCGCGGAAGAAGCCAGGCCGCTCGCGGCTCCCAGTTGACGAGCCGTTTTCGGGTCCGCCCCGGAGAGGGTTGCGGCGCCGTGCTCGACGACGAGTTGCACGCCGTCGGCAACGAAAAGGAGGGGCGTGTTCAATCGCACCGCGGCGCGGCCGACAAGTTTGCCGCCGGTCTTCACGAATCGTTTGCCGGCTTGTTTGGCCGCCACCCCGGCTATTCGTTTGGCCGCCACCTGCATGGAACGCTGTGCCACCGCTTTGCGCTCCATCGCCACGATACGCCGGGCAAAGGTCTCCACTTGGCTGCTCCGAAATCGGCCGGTCTTGCACCATGTCGCAAAGTGCTCGCAGTTGCCGGACAAAAGGTGATAGCCGGTCGCCCCCACATGGGAGAGCGCACGGGCGACGACTTTCTCCGCGGGGCTGCACTCCGACGGGGCATGATTCCGGACGCGAATTTTCCGGCCGTCCGCGAACTCGGCCGTGGAAATCTTGCAAATGCGCGGCGGGCCGTCCGGATGATCCGCGGGCTTCTTGCAAAAGGCCACCACCGCGTCGTCCCCGACGTAGATGCCATGATGAGTATAGAAGCCGTACGATACGTAAACGTGGTCACCCCTTCTCAGATTGGTAGACATACTCCGCAACTCCCGCGATCGAGTTTGGAAAAACAGTTGGTCACGTTCGGCCTGCCCATTGAATCCGGCCGCAACACGTCGGCTATTCGATCAATGAGGGCGTGCGGAAATGGTACCCGTTCACGCACTTGCCCGGTCTGTCTTTGAAACGCAGAGGGCGCAGAGGGCGCGGAGGAAGAATTGCTATATGGGTTGCGACACTCTGCGTTCTCTGCGTTCTTTGCGTTTCCGTGCGAGAAGCGGGAGACTTCCCGTGAACGCTTACCGGAAATGGAACATGACGAAAACCTGCCCGGAGCGTTACACTCCGTCGTGTCCGCCTTTCGATCCTGCCGGAGCCGGCCTGTCCGGCTCCCCCGGCCGATCTCCGTCCGCCTATAAAATTAACGATTGGGAGCCGTGGATCTTAACACAATAGTGGAGTTTTTTTCGCGGGCGGGGACGCGGAGGCTGCGGAGCGGCCAGGGAGACGTCTCCGGGCAATGCCTTGGGACCGTCATCCCCCGGCCCAGTAACCGTTCACGGGGACTGGGTTAATGCCGGCGATGAACGCGGCGGCAATGGGACTGCCGCCTTTGGGAGTGAATGGGCGGATACGTTTGTTGGCTCCCAGCGGCCAGGGACGGCTGCGCAGAATGAAAGGATGGAAACGCAGAGAACGCAGAAACGAGAGAGTTGCGGCTACTTTCTCCTTTCTCCGCGTCCTCTGCGCCCTCTGCGTTTCAAAAACAGCCTCTGCGCGTCCGCGGTCCGATGCCATACGGGGCACGCGCGTGAACGGCTACCCTGCCCATTACCGAGTCTGCCGGAATCCGCGGCTGCGGGGGGCGATAGATAGGCCGTCAAGATAGTGTGTCACGAGCGGGTGCGCAGGCGGTTTACCAATAAATCGTCGCGCAGAATTTTCTCCTTGAGCGAGATAAGCTCTTCGACATCCCAGTTGGCGCTGAGATAGCGCCCCCTGGCCCAGTCCGCCTTGCCGGAGGCCAGCCAGACGATGAAACCGGCCGGCAGTTCGGGGGTATCTGTGAGGTAGTGGTAGTAGTCCTCCGGCATGTTTCGTGCGAGGTCAGTAGCGACACCGCCGGGACCGACGGAGAAGCATTTGATGCCGTCTTGACCGTGATCGACCTGGACGAATTCACACAGGCGGTTGATGGCGTGCTTGGAAGTCTGGTAATCGGATGCCGTCGGCATCAACAACTGAGCCCCCACCGACGACACCAGAATCAAATGCCCCCCGCTCGATCCTTGGGCAGCCCACCTTCGCGCGGACTCGATGAGATGGGCCATGGTGAAGCGGATGACGTGATAAGCCCCCCTTAGATTTACCTCCCAGGTATGCCACCAGCTCGCGGGATCGGACTCCCCGATCTTCGCCCAAGGGCCGAGACGGCCGGCATTTGCGTCGGCCACGTCGATGCCGCCGAATTTTTTCACGCAATCCGCCACGGCAGCCTCGACCTGTTCCGCGCTCGTGACGTTGCACGGGGAATAAGCGCATTGCGTATTCGGGTTCGTCCGCCGGATCCGATCGCAGGCCGCTTCGAGTGCCCGCTGCGAGCGGGCGGTCAGATAGACGGCCTTGGCGCCGGCCTGGGCAAAGGCGACGGCGGTGGCCAGGCCGATACCCTGGGAAGCGCCGGTGATGAAAACGACCTTCCCGGCCGCGCTGCCCTGCAAGGCCGAGGCTGGATCAATGGCCTCGTAGCGGGCATGCCATTCCGTTAGTGCAAGGTCTTGCGTATCGATCGACGACATGAGCGACTCCGGTCAGGGGCGTTCCAAGCCAGGCGGCCTTGGAGCGCCGATGTTACACGAGACAAAAGGGCCGCGACGAACGGACAAAGCCGCCTCGCCTCAGCCGTCCAAGGCCTTACGCCTTCATGTGATCGCGGTACTGCGCCATGTATTGGAGCATCCAGCCCGGATACTCCTGCGGCAAACGGCTGACCTCATCCAGGGCGGCCAGCTCGTCATCGGAGAAGCGCACCCGCGCGGCAAGGAGATTGTCCTTGAGCTGATCGACCCGTTTGGCGCCGAGGATGACGCTCGTCACGGCTTTCTGGTGGAGCAGCCACGCCAAGGCGATGGCGGCGAGGCTCACCGGCCGGCCGTCGATCTGCTTGCCGGCGGCGATCTCTCGCATGACTTGGATGACCTTGGCGCCCCGCTCCCGGTCGACGGGCGGGAAGTCGAACTTGGCGCGGCGGTTCTCTTCGGAGACGTTCGGCCCCTCATACTTGCCGGAGAGATAACCGCCGGCCAGTGGACTCCACACCATCAGCCCGACCTTTTCAGCTTGCAGCATCGGGATGACGTCCCGCTCCAGGTCGCGGCCCACAAGGGTGTAATAGGCCTGCAGGGAGACGATCGGGCAGAGATGGCGCGCCTGGGTGATGCCGATGGCCTTCATCACCTGCCAGGCGGCCCAGTTGGACAAGCCCACATAACGCACATAGCCCTGTTGCACCAGGGTATGGAGTGCCTCCAGGGTTTCCTCGATCGGCGTGGCCGGGTCGAAACCGTGGATCTGGTAGAGGTCGATGTAGTCCATTTGCAGGCGAGCCAGGCTCGCCTTGCATTGGGTCATGATATGGCCGCGGGAACCGCCGCGGTTATTGGGGCCTTCCCCCATGGGGCCGAGCACCTTGGTGGCCAGCACGATATCCTCGCGGCGAACCCCGAGATTCCTCAGGGATTGGCCGACGATCCGCTCGCTGGCGCCGTAGCCGTAGATGTTGGCGGTATCGATGAAGTTGATGCCCGCCTCCAGGGCGATCCTCACCAGCTCGTCGGCCTGTTCCTGCTGCAAATTGCCGATCATGCCCCAGACGTCCTTGTCCCCGCCGAAGGTCATGGCCCCCAGGCACAGTTCGGAGACGAACAGGCCCGAGTTGCCGAGCGTTCTGTACCTCACGCCGTTGTCTTGTTGGAATCGCGGCAGGTTCTCCGTGGTCATCTTGCACCTCTCCTATTGTTTTGGCGTCATCAAAAAGCGGGCATCACCGTGCCGAAGGCGAAACAGGGATGCAGGGACGCATCCCCCAACTCAAAAGTTTTGCAATGTTATTCAGGCACGGGCCGATCGTCAAATGGTTTTGCCGGCCGGGGAGCGGCCGAGGATTCGCGGCGAGTTTAGGCGCAAGAGCGTTGAAATGGCCGCAAGTCGCAGCCTTCCGCTAAGTTAGGGTTGGGAGCTCCAGCCCTAGCAGTGGGATTTCCAGCACTAGCAAGGAGGCTGCGACCATGAAGCAACACGGGCGCTGCGTACTCCCGGCCGGCGAGACAGGCCGGGGTTTGGATCGGCCGGCCGGATCGAGGAAGGCTATCACGCCAGGCTTGGTTTCTCGAGCAATGCTATCACGCCAGGCTTGGTTCGCCAAGCGATTTTGGCGACCATGTTGCGACCACGCGCGTCAATCCGCGTGCCTGTACGTGGGCGCATGATGTCACGTTGCAGGTCGTTGCGGCCATGGGTGTCCTGACGGACCTGCCCATTCGACACGGACCTGCCCATTCGAGAGGTCTTCCAGCAGGCACGGCGGCTGAAGATGGGCAAAGAGAGTCCCCCTCGCTCGAGCCTCTCCGCGGCGGGGCAACGCTTGGGGATTGCCCACTGCGCCGTTTGTTTTAGAAATGCGCCGTTTGTTTTGAAAGGCGGTGCATCCCTTGGCGAGCACCGAGACGCCGGGAGCCTTTCTCACCGAGTGGCTGGACTCCCGCACGGCCGACTGCAAGCCCGCCGCCCTGGCGGCAGGCGGCCCACGAACTGAGTGGAGGCGGCGGGAATCGAACCCGCGTCCCGTGACATTTCGGCACCAG
>JAAZNR010000455.1 GCA_012798155.1 Thermogutta sp.
GAACTCCATGCTTGTGAGGGAAATACGATGGCGGCCGATACGCACGCGACCGAGGAGCGGTATCAGCAGCGACTGAAGCGTTACGTGGCGGCGATGCGGAAGGAAAAGGCCGACATGGTGCCGATTCGGCCCCTGGTGGCCGAATTCACGGCGGCGTATGCGGGCTATACGGTTCAGGAAGTCACGCATGACTACCGCAAGGCCCTGGATGCCGTCGTCAAATGCGCCCACGACTTCGATTGGGACGCCGTGGTGGCGAACATGGTTTACGTGTGGACGGGCCTGGTGCAGGCCGTCAATCTCCGCTACTACAGCGTGCCGGGAGTGAATATCCCCGCGAACGTGCCCTTCCAATACCTCGAGCCGCCCGACGATAACGCCTGGATGCGGCCCGACGAATACGACGCCTTGATCGAGGACCCCACCGGCTTCCTGCTGAATGTGTGGCTGCCGCGGGTGTCGCGAGACGTGGTGCCCGAAGGACAACCCAACACCTTCCGCAACAACATGTCGTTTTTGCTGGGCGGGATGTCGATGATGGACTATTTCGCGGCACTGGGCGGCCAGGTGACGCGACTCCGCACGGAGTGCGGGACGGTGTCCGCCATCTCGGGCATTCTCAAAGCGCCGTTCGACATCCTCGCGGATAAGCTCCGCGGCTACCGGGGCCTGTGCATGGATATGTATAGGCAGCCGGACAAGGTCCTCAAGGCCTGCGAAGCGTTGACGCCGCACCTGTTTCACGTGGCCTTGTCGGGTGCCGATCCCGACAAGAACGTGCCCATCGGGCTGTGGCTGCACCGCGGTTGCGTGCCCTTCTTCTCGCCGCAACAATTCGAACGACTCTTTTGGCCGTCGCTGAAAGAGATCATCGAGGCCCTTTGGGCCCAGGGGCACCAGGTTCTGTTCTACGCCGAGGGCGAATGGAACCCCAATTTGAAGCACATCGCGCAACTGCCGGACCTCAGCATCGTCTATCACGTGGATCGCGGGGACATCTTCGAAGTGCACCGCGAAGTGGGGCACAAGTTCTGCATCAGCGGCGGGATTCCCAATGACCTGCTGGCCTTTGGCACGCCGGAGGAAGTTCGAGCGTATTGCAAGAAGGTGCTCGATGGAATCGCCAAGGACGGCGGTTACATCTTGGATGCAGGGGCCATCATGCAGAACGACGCGAAGGTGGAGAATCTCCGCGCCCTGACCGAGGCGGGTCGCGAATACGGCGTCTATTGAGGCGACTGCCGCGCGGTCTCGCCGGTGAGGCCGCGGCGCATTGGCGGCACGCGGAGCACCGTCCGAAGGGTGAGAATGCGTGCACGGCTGTTTGCATTTTGTTCCGATGAATTGCCGTTCCGCCAAGGGTGATGAACATGGGAGGGAATGATGGAAGGCAGCGAATTTTCGAAGGCTGATGGGATCACGAAGGTGAAACGCCTGCCGGGCACCTGTTTCCCCTGGGAAGAAAAAGTGAAAGACCTGCCGTCCATCCAGGGGGACGCCGAATTGGTCCGGCGCGTTTGGCAGGACATCGACGCGCTAGGGTACATGTACATTTGGCAAATCCTGCTGTCATTTTGAATCGTGCCTGCGGTAGTTCACCCGGAAGGAGGGGAATCAGTCCGGGCCGAAAGTCTCATTTTTCGGAGGTGGTTTCTCATGGCGGAAGGCAGCTTGGCGGAGGCGATCGCGGTCTGCGATGAGCCGCGGGTGATGGAATTGTTGCGGTCCCGATTGGCCGACGGGGTTCCCCCGGTGGAGATTTTGGCCGAGTGCAATCGAGGCATGATCGAATTAGGGAACCGCTTCAACCGGGAAGAATGCTTTCTGCCCGATTTGATGTTCGGCGGCATGATCATGAAGAATGTCATGGCGGAGCTTGGCCCCCGGCTCGGGCCGGGCGAGGCCGAAACCGCGACGCACAAGGCCACGGCGGTAATCGGCACCGTTCAGCACGACGTCCACGACATCGGCAAGGATATCGTCGTGATGATGTTGCGGGGAGCCGGCTTCAAGGTGGTGGATTTGGGCGTCGATACCCCGCCGGAGAAATTCGTGGAAGCCATCCGCGAGCACCGACCGGTGGTGGTGGGGATGAGCTTGCTGTTGACGACGGTCTACTCTTCGGTGCTGGCGACCGTGGAGGCGATCCGATCGGCGGGGCTTCGTGACGGCTTGGCCCTGATGGTCGGCGGCGCGGCGGCCAGCGAATTGCTGGCGGAAAAGGCGGGTTGCGACTTTTACGGCAAGACGGCCGCCGACGGGTTGCGCTATGCCTGCCAGGTGGCAGACATAGCCCAAGCGTAGCTCCGCGTCAGGGAGCCAGCAGTTCCGCATTGCGCCGCAGAAGGGCGACGCGCTGTGCGGGCAATGCGACTGTGCCTTGGGCATTGGAAGCCCGAACCCCGAACCCGATCCCCTTTCACGCTGCGGGACCAATCTTCGCGCACCTCTTCGAGTTTCGCGGTCGAGCCAACCCCTTTGGTCTGTTCGCGTTTTACCATTCCCCGGCTTTTCGCCCCAGTCAAACCGCATTGACAGCTCTCCCGGCTATTCGGTAGATAGCCGTTGGGTTTCCGTCGGCCTTTGGGAAGGACGCCGACCTGGCCGACCATTCGTTGGTGCGCCTTAAAAAATAAAACATAGTGTGTCATGACAAAAGTAGCGTGCCATAAAAAACAGTGCGCTGCAAACAAATAGGCAGAGCGCAGTAAAAAGGATTGCGCGGCGACCATGGTTGACGAAGAAGTGCAACCACAGCCGGAACAAGAGGTTCCCCAGGAAGCGCCGGGCGACGAGGCCAAGGCCGCACCGGTCGCAAAGGGGGGGCTGCGCAAATGGCGCTGGATCATCCTTGCGGGATCGGTTTCGGTGCTGGCCACTGCGGGCGTCATGAGCTATGTGCTGTTGACGCGGGAGCCGCCCATCACGGCCGAAAGCATACTCGACGCCTTGGCGGCCGAGGATTACGCCAGGGTGAAAGCATTGGCGGAAAAGGTCGTCGATTCCGGGGATGCCGACGACGCGGCGTATCGGGCGGCCATGTTCGCCCTGGGCGTCTGGCACTCTAAGGAGGGGGATCGCACCAGCGGCACCGAACAGAGCCGCGAATATGCCCTCAGTGCCGTCTATCTCTCCGCGGCGGCGACGGGCGGGTTTCCTAAAGGCTGGGAAGCGAAGGGAAGATTTCTGCTGGGGCGAAGCCTGCACTTCTCCAATCGCTTTAGCGAGAGTCGGAACGAGCTACGCGAGGCGGCTCGACTCGATCCCGAGTACCGGCCTCGCGTCCTGTGGCTGCTGGCCGAGTCCTTTCTACTGGACCGGCAGCCGAATCTGGAAGAGGCGCTCCGCTGCAACGGGCAACTCCTGGAAATCCCCGGTCTCTCGGTGGAGAGCCGCAACGCGGCTTATCGCCGGCGGGCCGAAATTCTGCTCCAGATGCGGCGCCCCGGCGAGGCGGCCGAAGCCTTGAGCCATTTGAGCCCCACGGCGTCGCGGACCGCCGAAAGCGGGCTGTTGCGTGCCCAAGTTTCCATGTTGGAGGCGGAGCTGCTCGAACCGCTCGACTCTCCGGAGAAGCAGGCGAAATACCGCGAAAAACTGGCGGAGGCGCAAAAGATTCTCGGCGGCGTGGAAAAGCAGGCTTTGGCGGAAGACACCCTCCTGGCACAGGCCTCCTATCTGCGATCGCGGTGCGCCGAGTTGTCCGGGGATTTCGACAACGCATTGAGCGGGTACGAGAAGACGTGGATTCGCTACGCGGGCCGGCCCGAGGCCTGGGCGGCCCGATTTCGCTTGGCGCAATTGAATCGCCGCTTGGGCCGCGTCCAGCAAACCGTGGACGGCCTCCGCGGCGTGCTGGGCGGGGTTCCCGACGCGGATGCCTTCGTGAACCGTTGGGTTTCCCTGAATGAGGTTCGGGACGAAACCGCGGCGGCTCTCCGCCAGTATCTTGGGCAGGGGGAATTCGCCGCCTGCTTGCGCCTCACGGACTCCATGTCCCCGGTCTTCGCCGCGGGGGAGATTCATGCGTTTCGCGCGGCCGTCCACCGCGATTGGGCGTGGCAATTAACGAAGCAAGCCGAGGGGCAGCCGGCGGGAAAGGCTGAGGGATTGCTCGAGGAAGCGCGGCGGCATTTCCGATTGGCGGGCGACGAATACACGCGATTGGCAAGGACGCGGCCCGCGACCAAGGCCTATCCCGAGGATTTGTGGGACGCGGCCGATAACTACCTGGCCGGATGGTCGTTCAGCCGCGCATCGCGGGTGCTGCGAGAGTATCTTCGGAACGAGGCCAAGAAGCGGAACTCGGCGGCCTTACTGCGACTGGGCCAATGCCTGCTCGCCATGGGCCGTGTGGACGAAGCGCTGTTGGTGCTCAACGAGTGCATCGAGTTCCACGCCAAGGACGCCGCCTCCTACGAAGCCAGATTGTCGGCCGCCCATGCCTATCGGGAAAAAGCGGATTTCGCGGAGGCGGAGAGCCTCCTGTTGCAAAACCTGAACGGCGAGTTGGCACCGAGCAGCCGGGAATGGCGCGCGTCCCTTTTCGCCTTGGGACACCTCTACTACGAACAAGGACGGGATGCGGAGGCCGTGCCGCGCCTCGAGGAAGCGGTGACCCGCTATCCGCAAGACGAGCGGACGGCGTGGGCCCGATACGAGCTGGCTGAAATCTTTCGCCGGACGGCCGTGCAGTCGCTGGGGTTGTCATCGGAGGCCGCCTCCCCGGCGGACGAGGCGAGACTG
Source organism: Thermogutta sp. (assembly GCA_012798155.1). Taxonomy (GTDB): domain Bacteria; phylum Planctomycetota; class Planctomycetia; order Pirellulales; family Thermoguttaceae; genus Thermogutta. The sequence goes on from JAAZNR010000455.1 coordinate 4,747, forward strand.
CCCCTCCGCCGGGACGCGCAGAACCGGCTTCTGGCGGCCAAGGCCCATTATGAAGCCGTTCGCGAAATGATGAACGACCGCGCGAATCAACGGCAGTTGCTCCACGAGGAGTTGGTCCTGCTGCGGAACGCCTATTTCGGCTTGGGCGACGTCTGCTATCGTCTGGGACGCTTCACGGAGGCCTTGGAGGCCTATCATTCCGTGATCAACCGCTTCCAATCCCGGCCCGAGGTATTGGAGGCCTATGCGCAAATCGTGCGATGTTATCAAGCCATGGGCCGCGGTCAGGAATCGCGGATCGCCTTGGAACAGGGCAAGATCGTTCTCCAGCGTTTGCCCCGTGATACGGATTTCGCGTCTACCACCGTCTTGGACGGACCGGGCTGGAGCGAGCGTTTTCGCCGGTTAGAGAAAGCCTTGCGATGAGGACGCGGCGGGCGGCGGGAAACGATCACGCCGGCTCCTGCCCCGGCAACAAAAACGAACTCCCTTGCGTGCGAATGATGGACGCGATGCCTCAAAACCTTGGGACCCTCACGGAAGGCTTGACCTCCGCCACGGAAGGCTTGACCTCCGCGGACCGCTTGGCCGAGCTGATTCGGAGCAAACAAGCTTGTCTGGCGGAGCTGTTGGGCGTCTGCCGCCGCCAGGTCGAACTGGTGGAAGGCGGCGACGTGGAGGGGTTGCTGGAACTTCTGGCCTGGAAACAGCGGTATGTGCAGGAAATTCAAAGACTGGAGTCGGCATTGGCCCCCTACCGCCGGGAATCGCCCGAAAGCCGCTCGTGGCGCAGTGAGGACTTGCGACGGGAGACGGCGGGAAGGCTGCAAGACTGCCGCCGGCTTCTCGCGGAGATACTGGAGATCGAGCGGCATTGCGAGCAAAAGATGACCGCCGGAAGAGAGGAGATCAGTCGTCGCTTGCATGCGATACAAGACGCCGCGGAGGCC
>JAAZNR010000456.1 GCA_012798155.1 Thermogutta sp.
GGAACTCCGGATTGCCGGTGGATGCCCAAGCCAGGGAACAGGCGCTCAGATAGTGCCCGGCGGAGTGGCCGGATACCCCTTGGCTCTCCCAGCCGCCGTAATGTTCGGCCTTCGGCGGCAGCCCCGCTTCCTTGCGAAAATGGGCCAGGAAACGGTCCGGCTCCAAACTGAGCAGCCAAGCGACGGCGATGTCCTGCCCCTGTTTGAACGGGCCGGCGATCACCCTCACGTCGTGCAAACAGAAGGGCCTTGCCCGCGGAGGAGCGGCCGGCACGACCTTCGCCGGCATGCGTGAGGCGTCAAGAGGCTCAGCCCGCGCCGCAATCGCCGCAGACAGTGCCATGAGCGCTGCGGACAGTGCCATGCATGTGCCAAAAACCGCCGATTCCGCTTTCATGGCAGTTACCTTTCTATTTTCACGATACTTCCCTTTGTTTTGGGACGCTTTCGTATCCGTCGCCGAGGTCCGCAAAGCGGTTCCGCACGGACGCCGGTCCGGTCTCCAAGAGTCGGCCTCGGCGCGGCGGGCGACGCAACATCCGCGAGCCGAGCGAATCGAGTTCCCGAGTTTCACGCTGCGACCGCCGGTCGTGGAGGACGCGGCCCAAAGACGTGCCGCCGAACGCCGGCAAAAGTCCGTCAAGCCACGCCCATCGCTCGGCGGCCGGACAGGCTCGATTCACGTCGAACCAGGGGCGGGTGCCTCCGGGGATTCCGTCGAGGCGGGCTTCTCCTGGGCCGGTTCGTCGGACGACGGCGTCGCGGGGGGCGGTTCCGCGGCTTGCTCGCTCGGTTGCTCCGCGGGGGGCGGTTCCGTGGTTCCCTCGCTCGGTTGCTCCGCGGGGGGACGGGCCGGGCTTTCCTCGGCCGACTCCGCCGGCTTTTCTTCGGCTGCCGCAGCGGCTTGCTCTGCGGTTTCGCCTTCAGCCGGCTCCTCATCGCTATTCGCCTTGCCGGCGTCCGACTCCTCGGCATGTTCTTCCGCCGGTTTTTCCGCCGCGCGGGCCGATTCTTGTGCGGCCGACTCCTCGGCGGAAGTCCCTTCCTTTTCCCCCTGCCGTTCGGCGGCCTCTGCCTCCGCTTCGCCGACAGCCCCATCCGGTGCCGGTGCGGCCGTCTTGGACAGCGTAGCGCGGATGCCGTACTCATGCACCAGGCGGCCGCCCAAGTGCGCGGTGCCGGCCAAATACAAAGCCGCTCCCGCGGAGAGGACGAGGAAAATCAGTCCCAGCGGGATGCGGATCGCGGCCTTGGAGATGGGACCCCAAACCAACGTCAGAAGCACGAAGATCACGTAGGCGGCCGTCAACCCGGTATAGACGTTTCGCGTCACTTCTCCCAGCCCTTCGTGATCTTCCAGCACCTCCAAGGCTTCATCGGAGGCCTCCTCGATGGCGTCCCGGGCGTCTTCTCCCGTGGAAACGGCCGCCCAGGTCCCCGCCGTCCCCAAAATCATCAGCAGGGCGGCGACCACGGCGAAGCCTTGCCATCGCGCGGCCACGAGCGCACCCAGCAGGATGAAGAGCGGGGCAATCAACAGCAGCGCGACGGGAAAGTGGATGAGCAGGACGTGCCAGCCCTCGGGCGGCGGAGGTGACGGCGGGGCGGGGGGCAACCAACCGGCGGCAACTGCGAACATGAGCAGACCTCCCTTTTGGAACAGAATGGAGAACCCGTGGCAACACCGACGATATCGACGATCGGCCGTCGGGAACGCCGGCTGCGTTGCAACGCGGTCGCCGGGCATGCGGCCCCCGCTTCGTCTCGCGGACGACCGACGATCCCGACGAAGGGCAACCCCCGGCGGCGCCTAATTCGTCTCCAGCGGCGTCCGGCTGGTAATCCAAAGAAACGCGCGACCGGCTTCATCCAGCCGAATTTCGCCCCTTAGTTTGGCCTGAAAAAGCGTCTGTTTCAATAGGCGATAATGCGTGGTCTTGGTTTGGGGTACGTTCACCAGCGATTCCTCGGGGCGAAGCCCGAACCGCGCCAGGGCCACATCGTCCCACAGGTACGGCAAATCGATTCGCCGGGAGATCGCCTGAACCACTTCCGTGATGGGGCTATTCGAGATATCGACCGTCAGAAACTCCAGAAGCTTGGGTTGGGATTCGGTCTCGGGACCCTCGGGAGGCCAACCCACCGGCCAGGCGGCCATGCCTTTCCGCGCCGGCAGTACGACCAAGGTCGTCGCCGCGGCATCGGCACGGGGAACCAAGGCCAGCCCCTTGGATCGCAAAAGGTAGGCCATCGCCGTGCCGAGGGCGAATCCTTGCAATTCCGCCGTCACGGGGTCGTCGCCGATCTTGTTTTCGACGACAGGGTCCGCGATGACCGCGAACTTCGTCATCTTCACCAGGGCCGAGAAGACCTCGCTCCGGGGCCGATTCGAAGTCGAAAAGGTCACCGGCCGGGCCAAGTCCTGGTGCAGCATCTGAAAGCGGATGATGTCGATGCCCAGCGGGGTTTGCCGCGGTCGCGAGTCCGGCGGTCCCTTTTCCAACAGTTCGTCCAACCATTTCTTGAACCGCTCGGCCTCGGTAGGGCGAAACTTGGCGCCGGGGACCGACAGTTCGTTGGCGGAGTCGATAACGGCGCGGACCGCGTAATCGGGCGGATCGCCGCCCAGGCTGCGAATCTCGGGTCGATCGTCGGGCAAGCCCGTGCGAAGCCGCATCCGCTCGATCCCCGCCGCCGCCAGCCGCCGCATCCATTCCTGCTGCGTGGTAGGCGGCAACCGCGGATCGACGGCGATCTCCAACTGCACCTGCGGCTGACGCTGGGCCAACGCCGGGCGGAGGCCGAAAACGGAGCAATCGATCCCGCCGCAAAGTGTGCAGGCGGCTAGCACCGCCGTAGCGCCGCGGACGAGTCGGCGCGTCAACTTCCCGAAATCCGCATGGCTCCACGATGGCATGGCAAACCTCCTTCACGCTTGCGGAGACAAGCCGTCTCCCCGCGATTTCTCACCGTCTTCCGCAGGCCGGCGACCGCGGCGGAGCTTTTCCCGAATGGCGCGGAGCCTGCGCGACAATTCCTGCTCGAAGCCCCGCTCGGTCGGCCGATAATACTCCTTTTCGACGCCCAGATAATCCTGCGCGGCGACGCCGTCCGGCTCGTCGTGGGCATACTGATATCCCTTGCCGTGCCCCAGCCGTTTGGCGCCCGCGTATTGTGCATCGCGGAGGTGGACCGGGACCGGCGCCGTGCGGTCCTCGCGAACGTCGGCGATGGCGGCATCGACGGCCGCGATGACGGCGTTGGACTTGGGGGCGCAGGCCAGGTAGATGACGGCTTGGGCGAGGTTGAGGCGGCACTCGGGCATTCCCACGTATTCGCAGGCCTGGGCGGCCGCCATGGCCAGCGGCAGCGCCGCGGGGTCGGCGTTGCCCACGTCCTCGCTGGCCAAAATCACCAGCCGCCGGGCGATGAAGCGGATGTCCTCGCCCGCCTCCAGCATCTTGGCCAGCCAATAGACGGCCGCGTCGGGGTCGCTGCCGCGGATGCTTTTGATGAAGGCGCTGATCGTGTCGTAATGAGCGTCGCCGCTGCGATCGTACACGGCGGCCTTGCGCTGGAGCGATTCCTCGGCCAGCGCGCGTGTGAACCGGAGGGGGAAACGCTCGGCCGACAGCACGCCCACCTCCAGGGCGGAGAGTGCCCGCCGCGCGTCGCCGTCACTAGCCCGCGCCAGGAAGTCGAGCGCTTCCTCGGAAAGCTCCACCTGATAGTTGCCCAACCCCCGCTCCTTGTCGGCCAATGCCCGCAGGAGCAGCTCGCGGATGTGCCGCGGCGAAAGGGGCTGAAACTGGAAGACGCGACTGCGGCTGACCAGGGCGCTGGTCACGGTGAAGAAGGGATTCTCCGTGGTGGCGCCCACCAAGACGATGACGCCCTCTTCCACGTGCGGCAGGAGGACCTCCTGCTGGGCGCGGTTGAAGCGATGGATTTCGTCGATGAAGAGGAGCGTTCGCCGGCCCTCCGCTTCGAGCCGGCGCC
>JAAZNR010000457.1 GCA_012798155.1 Thermogutta sp.
CGGCAGTCCAAGCGGCGGAAGCCGCCGCGCAGGAGGCGGAAAAGGCGGCGGAGGAAAAGAGAAAGCTGGCCGACGCCATTTTGGCGGCCGCCAAGGCGGAACCGCCCGCCGAGAGCGACGTGCCGCAGGAGATCCGTGACGTCGCCAAGGAATTGGTTCAGCTCCAGGCGGTCGCCCGGCAAACCGCGGAAGACGCCGCGGCGAAACGCAAGGCCGCCAACGACGCCAAGGCCGCGTTAGCCCCGGCGGCCAAAACGCTGGAAGCCGCCGCCGCGAAGGCCGCCGCCGCGGCTCAACGCTTGTCGCAGGCGGAGGCCCGAAAAAAGGCCGCCGAAGACGAATTGGAAAACCTCAAAAAACGCATCGCCGAGGCCAAACAGACCTTCGAGGCGGATGAAAAGGCCGCGCAGGAAGCCGAGGTCTTGGTTCCGCCCCTCAAAGAGGAAGCCGACAAGCGCCGCGCGGAGTACGTGGCCGCAAAGCAGGTGGCCGATCAAAAGGCCGCCCTCGTCGATCAGGCCAGAGTCCGGCTCTACCGCTTGTCCTCGTCTCGGCGAATCGCCGCGTTGATGGAAAGCCCGGAGCCTCCGACGCCCGCGAATCGTATCGACGAAATCGTTTTCGCAAAGCTCCAATCGCTGGGGATTCAACCGGTCTTGTGCTCCGACGCCGTGTTCGTGCGTCGCGCTTACCTCGATTTGATCGGCGAGCTGCCCACGGCCGAGGAAGCGAAGGCCTTTATCGAAAGCAACGACAAGGATAAACGTGCGGCTTTGATCCATCGACTCCTTGACGACACTCGGCACACCGATTATTGGGCCATGCGATGGGGCGACATCCTCCGGGTCAAGGCCGAGTTCCCGGTGAAGGTCTGGCCGAACGCCGCCCAGGCCTACCACCGCTGGATCTGGGAGTCACTGGTTCGAAACAAGCCGTACGACCGTTTCGCGCGGGAACTATTGACCTCTAGCGGCAGCAACTTCCGCGTCGGCCCCGCCAACTTCTACCGAGCCATTTCGGAGAAAACGCCGACAGGGATCGCTTCGGCGGTGGCCCTTGCGTTCATGGGCACGCGCATCGACTTGTGGCCGGAGGAACGCCGCGCGAACATGGCTGTGTTCTTTTCCCAGGTGGGATTCAAGCCCACCAGCGAATGGAAGGAAGAGATCGTCTTCTGGGACCCCTTGAAATCGACGGCGATTCCGGGCGACACGGCGGAGGGCTTGGACTCGGTCGCCGCCGCGGTAACGGCCACCAATACCATCGCGCAGGCCCTGCCGGAGCCGCTCACGGAGACCGGCCCGCAAGAGGCTGTGTTCCCCGACGGCACCAAGACCACGCTCCCCCCGGATCGCGACCCGCGGGAAGTGTTTGCCGATTGGCTCATTCGGCCGGAGAATCCGTGGTTCGCCAAAACGATCGTGAATCGCACTTGGGCCTGGGCCATGGGCCGGGGCATCATCCATGAACCGGACGACATCCGAGACGACAATCCGCCCGCCAACCCCGAACTGCTGGCCTACCTGGAGCAGGAATTGACGTCCAACGGCTACGATCTGAAGCATCTCAAACGCCTCATTTTCACCTCTACCACTTACCAGCTCTCGCCCATTCCGCATTATCA
>JAAZNR010000458.1 GCA_012798155.1 Thermogutta sp.
AAAAACGCGAAGAACGCAACACCTGCCTGAAGCGTCATTACCCCAATCGAGAATCCCGACCGAAACAACGTCACCGAAAGCAAGAAAGGCCGTTCCCGACGAACCCGTGCCCGAACCTTGACTCCGCGTGAGCAAGCCTGGGCGAGCGCCGTGCCAAGCGTCGAAGCTCGGAAGGAACAGCCTGACCATCGCCGGACGTGACGGAGTCGCAAGCGAAGCCGGAATCGGTTACGCGAAACGCGGCTCGAAAAAACGGTCGGGATTTTCCGTTTCTTGCCCGGCGGGATGCCGCCAAGGGACCGACGTTGGCACTACTGGCATTCCGCAAAGGTAACTGTTCACGGGAACTGGGTTCATGCTTGCGATCAAAGCGGCGACAAAGGGACTGCCGCCTTCGGGAGTGAAGGGGCGGATACGTTTTTCGGCTGCCAGCGGCTCGGGGACGGCCACGTAGAGTGAAAAGATGGAAACGCAGAGAACGCGGAGAGCGCAGAGTTCGGGCTACCAATTCTTCGTTCTCCTTCTTCCTTCTCCGCGTCCTCTGCGCCCTCTGCGTTTCAAAAGCAGCCTCTGCGCCTCCGCGTTGCAATGACAGACCGGGCAAGCGCGTGAACAACTACCCGCAAAGAGTCGCCGACGAAAGGCTCAGAAGGCGGGCGAAGGCGCGAAATCGTCCGGCCGGGCTTGGCCCGTCACCCAGGCCGCCGCCAGTTGCCCGCTGTGAATGCAATGGGGCGTGCCGACGCCGAAGTAGCCGTTTCCGGCCAGCCCCAAACCGGCGTGCAGCGCCAATTCGCGGCGAATCTCGCGCAGCAAATCGAGATGTCCCACGGCATATTGCGGCATGGCCGCCCGCCAACGAAAGAGCCATGTTTTGAGGGGCGGGCCGTGAATCGCGAGGAGCCTTTCCACTTCCGGCAGGAGCGACGCCCGCAAGCGCGCATCGTCCATATCCACCAGGTCCGGCCGCCGTGCCCCGCCCGCGAAAATGCGAAGCAACACCATTCCCGGCGGGGCCGTATGGGGATATTTCCGGCTACTGAAGCTGATCGCCAGAACGGGGCTCTTTTCCACGGCCGGAACGACGCAGCCCGAGCCGTCGAGCGGATGGCCGACGTCCTCGCGACGATAAGCCGCCGCCAGAATCGCGCTCCCCGTGTAGTCGATTTGCGCGAGCTTTGCCGATAAATCGGGCAGGAATCGCCGCGTCAAGTCCGCCGCGGCATGGGCCGGTACCGCCAGGACCACGCCGTCGAAAAGCATCTCGCCGCCGCCCGCGAAGGTCAATCGCCACTTTCCCTCCCAGGGAGCCGCCGACTCGACTCGCGTCGAGAGATGGAGCGTCCCCGGCGGAAGTCGCGCCACGATCGCATCGAGGAGTTGGCGGAAGCCGTGCCGCAAGGTGACGAACATGCCGTACCGAGCACCGCTCTCGCGAATCGTCTTGGCCGATCCCGCCGCGGCCCGCGCTGTCTTGCGGCGTTCGGCCGTTCGGGCCCGCATGGCTCGAATCAAACTCCCGTACCCCTTTTCCATCTCGCGAAACCGCGAGAGCGTGGCCAGCAGGCTGAGTTTTTCCGTATCCGCCCCATAGACCGCGCTCACGAGCGGCTCGACCAACCGCTGATAGACCTCGTTGCCCAATCGTCGCCGCGCGAAATCGGCCAGGCTTTCGTCGCCGTCGTCTCGGCGCGGGGGAAGAAAATACTCCGCGGCCGCCCGAATCTTGCCCGCCGGCGAAAGCAAGGGCGTCAAAGCCAGCGGCAACCAACGCGTGGGAGCCAGCATTTGGAACCCGTCCGGCAACGGACGCAACTTTCCACGATGGACCACGAAGGCACGCCGGGCGTCCGGATTGGGCGTTACAAGGGCACCGGCCAAACCGAGCTTGCGGCACAACTCCACGCCCCAGGGCAGGGTCGTGATGAAATTGTCCGCGCTGCGTTCGACCTGAAAGCCGTCCTCGCTGACGGTTCCCAAGACCCCACCCGGCTCCGGTGCGGCATCGAAAACCTCGACGAGGCAAGGGCCGGCCGTCTCGTGCAGCTCCAGCGCGGCGCTCAGTCCGGAAATACCGCAACCCACCACGGCATAACGACGCGGCGGCGTTTCGGGCGGTGTTCGGTCGGGAGCGGCGTTCATTTCATCCATTACGAAGCCGAGCGGCGGACGGTTCCCGACCTACGGTCCCTCCAGCCAGGAGGTGCTGACCATCGCCCCGCCGGCATCCGTGACCGAGAGGAACAAGGCGCGGACCGGCCCCGGGGGGATATCGGCCACGACCCGGCCGTTCTCGATCCGCGCAGGTTCGCTGAGCCAGTTGCGTTCCTGCCAGGGGCCGTCGTCCCGCGTGTAGTGCAGCCCCGCGGAGACCGGGGGCACGAGGCTGCGAACCTCGGCCACGGCACGGCCCGCCTCCAGCCGCAACTCTCCCAATTCGGGCAAAGGCTCGCCGCCGCGGAGCACGGAGTCCACGAACCGACCGATCTCCCGCGGCGCCCAGCCGTCCGGATGGCTGTGCTTCATCCTTACTTCGATGCGGATGACCTTTTTCCCCGGCACCAATTCGTAGGACTTGCGATAGCTGTCCAGGGGGTAGGCGAAATCGTTCGTTCCATTGAGGAAGAAGATGGGACACCGGACCCGCCCCAAGTATTGCGACGGATCGAAATATCGTACCCAACGCTCGCGCAGGTCGGGGTCCATGGCTTGGAATGTTTTCAGCCAGACGCTGTTTTCGTGCAGAAAGCCGCATCCGTAGACGGGCACGGCGGCCGCGAAGCGGTCATCGACCCCCGCCGCGATGCAGGTCAGGTAGCCGCCCCAACTGATCCCGGTCACCGCGATCCGCCGAGGATCGACGCCCTCTTGCGCGGCGAGAAGCGAGTGGGCGCGGACGACGGCCGCAATCGCATGATAAGTCCACAGGCGCCCCAGGGAGGCGTCGTCGAACGGCGCGAACTTGTCAACATCCGACTGCCCCGGCCCGCCGTCCGGCAGGCGTTTGCCGTCCGGACCGCATCCCGCCAAGTCCATGGCGATGGCCGCGTATCCCCGCTCCACCCACAATTGAACCCATTCGCGAAAGGCGGTTCCGCCTCCCCCGTGAACGAGCACGATTCCGGGCAGCGGCCGCTCGCCGTCATCAGGGCAACCATACCAGGCAAAAACCCGAGTGGGTCGCCCGTGATAAGGCTCGCTCTGAAAGTAAACCTGGCGTATGCCGTCGACCGTCTCTCCCCACTCGTATGCCGGAACTTGGCGCAACTCCGTCAAGTTCCACGGACCGACGCGAACCGCTTCGGCGTCCGAGGCTTGAGCGATGAACGCGGCCCGCATCGTCAACAGTAGGGCCGCTGCCGCCATGTAACAAGCGATCATCGCACGTCTTGATCGTGTTGATCGTGCCGGCATACTTCCAATAACCACCTTTCTTCCAATAACCACCTTTTTGTCTCCCTTGGCCTTAAAACCCCAAGCCGGCGAATCCGCCCGCGCTGCCCCGCGAGGCCGCACATCGAGGTGCGAGTGACCGGCCGCTTCGGACCGAGCGGTTCGGACCGGCCGCGCCGCGACAGCCGCCTTCGGTACGCCGGGCCGACGGCGCGCAAGGCCGCGACGCAACCGCGATTTTAATGCGACAGCGCTAAGTTGCCTACTTCCGGCGACCAGTTGGGCTGCTATCGCTGCTACCAGCCCAACTGATCGTGATTTTCTCCCGACTTAGCGCTGTCGTGTTAAGAGACTCACAACCAGAGGTGCAATCTGCCGTCCAGCATGTCGGGCAGCCGCTTGCGAACGAGGCGCTCCACTTGTTCGGGATGATAGCGGATACTGAAGTGGGACGCCACGATCAAGGCGTTCCGAAATCGCTCGCGGCGCTCGATCAGGTCGTCGATGTGGACGTGCCCGAACTTATAGATCTTTTCCTTGCGATGCTTGGGCGCCACGAAGGTCAACTCCGTGATCAGGACCTCGGCCTCGTACAGCTCGGGGTTGGCGTCCAGGACGTCGATCCGGCTGTCGCCGAGGTAAGCCAGCCGCGGGATTCGCACCTCGCGCGAGACCGCAACGCCGCTGAGAGCCAATTCACGGATCTTGGCCTCGGGCAGGCCCGCCAACTCCTCCCGCAGCTTCTTCCGCCGCTCCCAAACCAGGTAGCCCAGCGAAGGGACGGTATGATACGTGGCGACGGCCTGAACGACCAATTCTCGTGAGAGTGCGACCTCTTTGCCCGGCGTCATGCCTTCCAATCGGCAAGGCAGTCTGCCGCGATCCAGCCGGCTCACGGCGTGGAGCAGCCGCTGTACCCCCTCCACGATTTCCTCCGGCATGTAGAGGGCGGGCGGTTCCATTTTCATCATCCGCCGCCGTGCCACGTAGGCCGGCAACGCGGCGATATGATCGATGTGCCCGTGCGAAATGAACCAGTTGGGAGTTCCCATGAACCGCCACGGTTGGTTTCCCAAATCGAACCCCAAGCGGAACTCGGGAATCCTCCAATAGGTCTGGAAGGCCGCGCGCGAATAGCCCTCGATCGTAATCGCACGGTGTTTCAGCCGCCGGACCGGCAAGTCCTCCAAGGGCGGAACGGCGAGATTCTCTTCGTGTTCAGTCAACATGGACTCCTGCTATGACGGGACTGTCGAACCGTGCCATCCGCGGGGGCTTGCAATGCCCGGCAACCGCCTCGGTAAAGGGGCCGCCTGAGGCGAGCATCCGTGAAACAGTCGATTATACGACCTCCGCCCTGTACTTGCGTAGACGCCGAAGAGGGCCGGTTTTCAAAAGCCGGCCATGCCGACGAGAGATTTCGGCCCGGCTTGTTCCGGAAAGGCTTCAGGCCTCACAAAAAAGGCTTCAGGCATCGAAAAAAGGCTTCGGGCCTCGCAAAAAGAAGGTTTCAGTCGTCGAAAAAAGGCTCTAGGCGCCAAAACAAGGAATTGCGCGCAAAAAAAGCCCCCGGAAGAGGCGGCGTCCCAGGGGGGAAGGACTGTTCGCATTCCGGGAGCGATCGGAGGTCGTTGAGAACCGGAAACCCGCTTCGGCGGATTCCTTCCGCCGAAAGACTCACCGTGAGCGCACATTCCGCGGCAAAGTCCGGCCTCCATGCCGGTTTCCCGGCGAGAGCTCGCGGGACGACGACGCCCAAATGCAAGCCTCACCGCCGGGTGACTTCCGCCGCGGACGGGGATTCCTTCCCACGACCCGGTTGTTTTCATCATCCGCGTCGCTAAGATAGCGGTCACCCGGCCAAACGGTCAATAGCGTTTTTTGGGTCGCATCGAGGGCCGCCGCAAAAGGAGCCGCTCGCGTTATGGCGATCGACTGACAATAGGTAGCCGTTGAGCGACAACCGGTAGCGTCCAACCGGCAGCACCCAATAGGTAGCATCCAATAGGTAGCGATTGACCGACAATAGGTAGCATCCAGCCGGCGCTGTTACCGCAACCGGCAGCAGTTCAGACGTTACCTCGCAATCGGCCGGCGTGCCGGGGTGGTACCTTGTAAACACGGCGGGATGCGTTATAAAAGATCAACCAGAGGTCTTGTCGGACATTCCGGTTTATGAATCACGCGGAGGAATCAGCCATGCCAACCATCAATGTGGCCCTTATCGGCCAAGGCTTTATGGGACGCTCCCACTCCAATGCTTGGGGCCAGGTGGCCAAGTTCTTCAAGCCGCCCATCAAGCCCGTCATGCACACGGTGTTCGGCCAACCGGAGGAGAATCCGCAGGCCTTTGCGGCCAATTGGGGCTGGCAGAACGCGGCGACCGATTGGGAGGCTGTGGTAAAGTCGCCCGAGATCGGCCTGGTGGACGTGGTGACGCCGAATTACATGCACGCCCCGGTCGCCAAGGCCGCCATTTTGGCGGGAAAGCACGTGGCTTGCGAGAAACCGATCGCCGGGACGCTGAGCGATGCCCGCGAAATGGTCGAGGCCGCCAAGAAAGCCAACGTCAAGACGTTCGTGTGGTTCAACTACCGCCGCTGCCCGGCCGTGGCCCTTGCCCATCAGTTGGTCAAACAGGGCAAGGTGGGTGAGATCCGGCACGTTCGAGCCACGTATTTGCAGGACTGGGCCGACGAAAACGTCCCCCTGTTCTGGCGGTTCGACAAGACTTTGGCCGGGTCAGGCGCCCACGGCGACCTGAACGCGCACATCGTGGACATGACCCGTTTTGTCACCGGAATGGAGATCGTCGAGATTGCCGGGGCGATCGCCGAGACCTTCATCAAGAAGCGCAAATTGCCGACGGGAGTGTCGGCCGGCGGTATCGCGTCGGGACGGGTCGGCGCCGATCAGTGGGGCGACGTCACGGTCGATGACGCCGTGCTATTCTTGGCGAGGTTCTCCAACGGGGCCGTGGCCGGCTTCGAGGCCGCCCGGCAAGCCACCGGCAATCAAAACCGCAATACCTTCGAGATCAACGGCACCAAAGGCTCCCTCAAGTTCGATTTCGAACGGATGAACGAGCTGTTGTTCTACGACGCCACGTTGCCGCGGGCCGTGCAAGGCTGGACCAACATCATGGTCACGCACGGCGGCGATCACCCCTACGTCGCCAATTGGTGGCCGGATGCCCACCTCATCGGCTACGAGCACGGCTTCGTCAATCAGGCGTTCGATATTCTGAAGGTCCTGGCGGGCGAGGAACCGACGGTACCGCTGCCGGACTTCGAGGACGCCTACAACACGCAGCGGGTATTGGAGGCGGCCTTGATTTCCGCCGCGGAACGCCGCCCCGTCAATCTGGACGACGTGAAGTAAAACGTCAAGGAAAACGGGAAGTAAAACGTCAAGGAAAACGGCAGGAAAACCGGCGGCCCCACGGTCGCTGTGGGATTCGTAATCGGCGAAAGGAACCGCATCGTTGGTTCGGCGTGCCGGTAACCTCCGGTTATGACGCCGGGCAATGGGGAATCATCACCCTGCTTAGACTCGCCACCTGGTCCGACATCCGCAAGCAGGGTGTTGCCGCGAAGAGGAAGTCGCGAACTTCAGGGCGATTGGGAAGTGAGGAACACATTCCCGATCGCCCACCTTTTTGTCCCAACCTGAAATTACTCGTCTGCCCCAACCTGAAATTACTCGTCACTTCGACCGGTGACTAACAGCAGGTAGTAGAACAAGGTCAGCACGGCCTGCAAGGTGGCAGCTACATAGGTCAGTGCCGCCGCGTTGAGGACCTTGTTCACATACGCCATTTCTTCGGGCGGCACGATTCCCAAGGCAACCAACTGCCGCTTGGCGCGGTTGCTGGCGTTGAATTCCACCGGCAGATTCACCACCTGGAAGAGCACGACGGCCGAGAACAGAATCACACCGGCCCAGGCCAGCCACTGAAGCCCCAAGCCGACGCCGAAAAGCAGGGCCAATAAGCCGACGTTGCTGCCAAAACCGGCTACCGGCACGATGGCCTGAGTGAAGACCAGGGGCGCATACGCCCGGGCATGTTGGATGGCGTGACCCGCCTCGTGCGCCGCGATGCCCACCGCGGCCAACGTGCTCCCGCGATAGACGTTGGGGCTTAAGCGTATCACTCGTTCGGTGGGCGAGTAATGATCGCTCAGTTCGCCGGGGGTCAAATCGACGGCTACGTCCTGGAGTCCGGCGGAATCCAAGATGTACCGCGCGGCTGCCGCCCCCGTTAAGGACGCCGGCATCCGTAACGCCCGCGCATAAGTGCTCCGCACGCGAAGGTTGGCCCACAGCCCCAACAACAAGGCCGGCGTGATCAAGATGAAATACAACGGATCGAAAAACATCGCTAGCCCTTTTCTCTGTGGTCCGACATCCTTTTGTGCGCCCCCGCTCGCCCGCTGCCAAACCCGCTCGCCGCGACAGCCCCTTGTTGCAAGTCCCGGCCGGCAACGGCAGGTGATGACTCCAGCCAAACAGGCTGGCTACCTGCCCAATCTTGCGAGGGGGAGCGTACAACTCTTGTCCATTGCATTTTACATTATGGTTGCCCCGCGGCCAGCCCATGTTGCGGCAGGCTCGGCGTGCCCGCCCCGCTGGACGTTCCGCTTCGCCGGCCGTTAATGCTGCTTGGTGCAATCGGGGACTTTTCTATTCGTGGCTAACATTGCTCCCAGATTGCATCCTGCGGCGTTTGGGGTTAGTATTTCTCTCGGAATGAGGTCGGTTCCCTCGAACGGGATCAGGCGTCCCGGCACGGAACCATCGCCTTCGCCGCGGAAACGTTGCTTCCCCGCAAGGACTCGCGCGTCATCCACCCGTTCGGCAACCCCGCCCTTGTTGTCCTCTACCGCTTTCGAAAGGAGTACAATCATGAACAGTCCGCACATGAACCGCAGGTCGTTGTTGCAAGGTCTGGCTGCGTCCACCGTCGTTTTGCCCTACTGGGTTTCCGGCCGGGCACTGGGTCTGGAAGAGGCCGCCCCGGCAAGCGAGCGCGTGGTGACCGGCCACATCGGCGTCGGAGGTCAGGGCAGCGGCCTCCTGCGAGGCTTCCTGTCAAACCCCGGTGCGCAGCCCGTCGCCGTGGCCGACGCCTATCGGGATCGACGCGAGGCCATGGCGGCCGCCATCCAGGGCAAGGCCTATGCGGACTTCCGCGAATTGCTGGCCCGCGACGACATCGACGCCGTGGTCATCGCCACCCCCGATCACTGGCACGTCCCCATCGCCCTAATGGCGGCCAAGGCCGGGAAACACGCCTACGTCGAAAAGCCTCTGGGCCTGACGATCGAGCAGGACCTCGTCTGCCGCAACGTGTTTCAACAGAAAAAGCTCGTCTTCCAATACGGTACGCAGCAGCGGAGTTCGGCGCACTGCCGATTCGGCTGCGAACTCGTACGGAGCGGGAAGATCGGCGAATTGAAACGCATCGAAGTGATCGCCCCGGACGGCGGGGCCGGGGGAGTCACCGAACCGGCCGATCCCCCACCGAACCTCGACTACGAAATGTGGATCGGCCCGGCGCCCATGAAACCGTACACCCCCAGCCGCTGCGTCACGCCGGGAACGTACTGGATCTACGACTATGCGATCGGCTTCTTGGCCGGCTGGGGCGCCCACCCCTTGGACATCATGGTTTGGGGCTGCGACGCCGATCTGGCCGGGCCGATGACGTTCCAAGGCACCGGCGAAATCCCCAAGGAAGGCCTCTACGACACCGTGATCCACTGGGATGTCAACGTGCGCATGGCAAACGGGGTCGAGATGACGTTTAAGCCGGGCAGCGACTCCACGAAGTTCATCGGTACGGAAGGCTGGATCGACGTCCGCCGCTCGGGGATCAGTGCCGAGCCAAAGTCTCTCTTGGACGTCAAGTTAGGTCCCGACGACGTGCACCTTACCGTCAGCCCCCGTCACGACATCAACTTCACGGATTCGATCAAGGCCGGCAAAGAGGCGATCGCTCCGGTGGCCGAGGCCGCCAGGTCCGACATCATCAGCCAAATGTGCGACATCGCCATCCGTCTCGGCCGCGAAGTAACCTGGGACCCCAAGAAGGAAGAGATCGTGAACGACGCCGAGGCATCCGCCATGACGCGGCGCCCGATGCGGGAACCGTGGCGCCTGGAGGTTTGATCCTCGCTCCGTCACCCGGCAATTGAACTCCCGGCCGGAACCGCGCCGGTGTCAACGACCCCAGAATGCAGGCAGCCCGGTCGCACCGGGCTGCCTATCTCTTTTCCGGTCGTCCTTTCGTGGTCGTGACTGCGGCTCGCCGCGATCTCCGCCCTCCGATTCGCACCGCAGCATCGTTACCAGCCGATCGAGAAGCCCCCACGTGGGCCGTAAATGCTAACGGAACCGTGCCCAGACGACCGGTATCGATAATAGTCGTGGTCCCGGTAACCCCTGTAATAAGAGTCATACCCCCTGTAATAGGAATAGGGATACCGGTGATGCGGAATCGCTACGGGTGGATGGTGCCGCACCGGCGGCAGTACGACCACCGGACCTCGGTACCAGCTCCGACCATAAGGCGGATAGCCGTAGTGGGTCAAATGCACCGCGTCGTCCGGACCGGCATCGAAGCTCCGCACGACCGTGGTGCTGCGGGAATGCACGACGGAAACCTCATCGGCCCACGCCTGCGAACCGATCGCCAACGCACCTATTACCGCGAGACTTATAGTGGCCCAACGCATCGTCTTGTCCTCCGCTGAACTGAAACCTGGGTCTTGCAGTTCGCGACGCCGCCGGTCGCAAACCTGCCGTGCCAGTTCATTAGTTTCGCAATTGGCATTCCATTAACTGGAATGAATCCGTAAGTCTTTGCAGAATCGCAAAAAGCAAATCGCGACCGCAACCCGAATGAGGCGCCCTTACCGCAGATCGCGCTATCGAAATGACATCACGTGGTAGTCGAATAGACTGCGCATCGGCTCGCGTTCCGAGCCGCGTGTTCGAGCTATGAGCTACGGCTTGAACAAGAAAAGGCAGGAGCGAACCGTCCGCCACGATGCTTCCGCAGCGATACGTTACGTTCGATCACTTATTGAAAGTTATCGTAACCGTATGGGCTGGAATTACTGCTTTTCCCGGCAATTCCCTGCCATCGTCCGAGCCTTCCTCCGAATCGCGGCCGGGGAGGCCCCAAGGCACCGTGATCCGGTACCGGCCGATCAGTTTTACTGCGGAGGATCGCCGAGACCGGCTTACCGATCTTACGGAGACTGACAAAGCTGCGTACCCCAGTTTGCCCAACTTCTTATCCTACGTAGTAACTGGACTTTTGCAAACTGCTCCCCTCTCCCTCTGGGAGATGGGCAGTGTGTGAGGGCTTGGTGAAGTTAGGCAATTACGGCAAGCCGTTTTCGCGGCTAATTGCCCTCACCATAACCCTCTTCCAAGGCGGACGAGAACATGTCACGACAATTTGCAAAAGTCCAGTAGTAAAATTAGACGCCCTCGGCGATTTTTCGGCAGATGGCATCCGCCATCTCCTGGGTTCCCACCGCCGTCGGGTCATCCCGGTTGGGCTTCATGTCGTAGGTCACGTCTCGGCCCTCGCGAATGACGGCCGCCACTGCCCGTTCCAACCGGTCGGCTGCGTCGTTTTCCTTCAAATAGCGGAGCATCAAAACCGCCGACAAGATCAGCGCAGTCGGATTGACCTTGTTCAACCCCTTGTACCTGGGCGCGCTGCCGTGGGTGGCCTCGAAGACCGCCCCTTCGTCGCCGATATTCGCGCCGGGTGCGACGCCCAGCCCGCCAATCAAACCCGCGGCGAGATCGCTGAGAATATCACCGTACAGGTTCGGGAGGACCAGGACGTCGTACAGCTCCGGCTTCTGCACGAGTTGCATGCACATGTTGTCCACGATCCGGTCTTCGAACGCGATTTCAGGAAACTCTTGGGCAACGGCCCTCGCGACTTCGAGGAACAGGCCGTCCGTGAACTTCATGATGTTGGCCTTATGAACGGCCGTCACCTTTTTTCGACCGTTCTCTTTGGCGTATCGAAACGCGAATCGCACGATCCGTTCCGTCCCGGAGACGCTGATCGGTTTGATGGAAACGCCGGTCTCGCTCGGGCCGGTCCCGATCTTTCGATCACCGGAGAGACGGTTGATGAACTCGATCAACTCGGCAGCCGCGGGCGTGCCCCGCTGGAATTCCACGCCCGCGTACAGGTCCTCCGTATTCTCTCGCACGATGACTAGATCGACCGGGACGCTCTCGAAGAAGGTCCGGACGCCCGGATAGTACTTGCACGGCCGAAGGCAAGCATACAACCCCAAGGCTTGACGCAGATAGACGTTGATACTCCGGAAACCCGTCCCCACCGGAGTGGTAATCGGCGCCTTCAGCGCACACCGCGTTCGCCGGATGCTTTCCATGGTGGAATCCGGAAGGGGAGTCCCGGCTCGCGCCATGACATCCACGCCGGCCTCTTGTACGTCCCAGCGGATTTCGGCCCCCGTGGCGTCCACGCAACGGCGAGCCGCGGCCGCCAGTTCCGGTCCGACCCCGTCACCTGTAATCAACGTGACATCATGCGGCATGGATACATTCCTCTCCTCTCCGGGTTAAAGTGAAATTGCCTCTGGAATCGAGCTTTGCCACAGAAAGCCGGGCGGGACACCCCCGCCACAAGCGGGAGGCTTTTACCACCTCACCACAAGCGGGAGGATTTTACCGCCACGGACACAGGCACACCGCCCGACACTTCGGCAAAATGATAGATTTTACCAACCGGGCCGAAACAATAAACCGGCCGCGCGCGGAGATCGAGGGTCGGCCTCCTATTTTCGGGTGAAGCAACCAACATCTCGGGTGAGGCAACCAACACCGCATCTCGGGGTGAAAGGACCAGAACCGCACCCCGGGGGAAGCGACCAACAGCGTATGGCGCGTGAATAGAGCGGCACCGCACTTCCGGGGAAGCGACCAACAGCGCATGTCATGTGAAGCGAGCAACACCGCACCGGGCGTCGGTAACGACTGCACTGTTAGGGAAGTTTGGCAAAGGCTAGGGAAGTCTGGCAAAGGCTTATGCGAGGAATTATAATCACGACTTTGCATACCTCCGCAAGCACCATCCCGCCGGCGTCGGCGCAGAACGACGGATATCGTTTCCCGGCGGCGCGGCGCCCACCGATGCCGTCGGCCGGGTATTCTCGCGGCCTACGGCGTTCCGTAGTCGGCAGCGGTGTACTGAAGGGTCGTTTCGCCGCCGGCCCAGGAAGGCGGGCAAGCAGCGGCCTTGCGTCGCCACAACCGTTCGCCTGATGAGATTCCTTTACCGCATGGAGAGTCGCAGAAGATGGCTGCAAGAGAAGCTCGGCCCATGATCGAGGCCGTCGGCCTTTCCAAGTATTATGGCGACTTCGCGGCCGTGGAGAACGTCACGTTTTCCATCCACGACGGGGAGGTTGTGGCATTCCTCGGCCCCAACGGCGCCGGCAAGAGTACGACGATGAAGTTGCTGACGGGCTACCTGGCCCCGTCCGCGGGGACGGCGAGGATCGCAGGATTCGACATGTCGTCGCAAAGGCTCGAGGGGGCGCGGCGCCTCGGCTATCTCCCCGAAAACGGCCCGTTGTATCTCGACATGCCGCCCCTCGCGTTGCTTCGATTCTTCGCCGAGGCCCGCGGAATTCCCCCCGCCGAGCGCGCCGCCAGAATCCGCGAAGTCGTGGAACTTTGTTCCCTCGAAGGAGTGTTGGGCAAACCCATCGGCAAGCTCTCGCGGGGCTATCGTCAACGGGTAGGGATGGCGCAGGTGCTGCTCCATCAGCCCGATGTGCTCATCATGGATGAGCCGACGGCGGGTTTGGACCCCAACCAGATCCACGAAGTCCGGGAAACGATCCGCCGCTTGATGGACCAGAACAAGACGATCCTACTGTCCACCCACATCCTGCAAGAGGTCGAAGCGATGGCCACCCGCATCCTATTCATCAGCGAGGGGCGTCTGGTATTCGACGGCTCGGTGGAAGAGGTGATTCGCAGCGGTCGCCCGCTCGATCAATGGTTCCGTGAAATGACGGCCGTAGCCGAAGAGGCGGTCGCGACGTAACGAAACTCGGATTGCCGTTGGCCCGGGGGGGACCGGGCCGGGGTGTCTCGGCACCATTCATTCAGCGGGCGGGATGCAGTCGCGACGCCGTAGCTTCCCCGCAGTTTTCGCGGCCGGCGAATACGGGAGATGACGATGTTTTTGGCCTTTTTCGTCCAAGCGATCAGATATCTCCGGCTCGTGTAGGCCGCATAACCTTATAACCTTGGGTGCAAACCGATACGGAAACGGGTACGACCATGAACACGAAGGTCTTGCTTGCGGTTGTCAAACGAAACTTCCTCAGTTACTTTGCCAGCCCCACGGCTTACCTTTTCATCTGCGTGTTTGTGGCCCTGAGCACGGTGGCGGCCTTTTGGCCCAACGACTTCTTCGATGCCAATCTGGCCAATCTGGACCAGCTCAACAAGTGGTTTCCTTACGTCATGCTGGTCTTCATCCCGGCCGTGACGATGGGTATCTGGTCCGATGAGCGGCGGCAAGGGACGGACGAGCTCTTGCTGACCATGCCCGCCACCGATTGGCAGATCGTGCTGGGCAAATACCTGGCAGCCGTCCTGATCTTTACCGTCTCGCTCTTGTTCTCGCTGGTCTGCAACACGGCCGTCCTGTTTTCCTTGGGCAATCCCGACGTGGGGTTGTTGCTGAGCACCTACATCGGTTACTGGCTGGTGGGCCTGGCCATGCTCGGCGTCGGCATGGTGGCGTCGTTCTTCACGGCGAACCTGACGGTGGCCTACATCCTGGGCGTGGTCCTCAATGCCCCGGCCGTATTTCTCAACGCGGCCGACGTCATCCTCCGCCACGACGCAGCGCTGCAAGCCAAGGGCTGGAGCATCAGCGAGCAGTTCGGCACGTTCGGCCGGGGCTTAGTCACGCTCTCGGCCGCGGCCTATTTCATCGCCCTGGTCGCGCTCTCGCTGTACCTGGCCATGGTACTCATCGGTCGCCGGCACTGGCCCACGGGAGAATCGCGGCTGCCCGCCGGCTTGTTTTACGGCGTCCTTCATTTCTGCTGGATCGGGAGCGCCGTGGTATTTTGGATCCTGCTCCGAGACCGATTCTCGGACGTGAATCTGCTCATCGTTCTGCTGGCCGCCGCCTACCTCTTGGTGCATGCAGGCTTGCTGTACCTTTGGGAATCCCGCCCGAATCGCGGGGCCGTTACCTATCTCTCCTTGGTTCCGCCGGCCATGCACGCGTTGAGCGTCTTGGTCATGCTTGCCGCCGCCGCATTCTTGGGCGGTAACCTGACTCGGGGAGAATCCCCGGCTACGTTTTGGATTCTGCTGGGCATCCTCCTCGCCTTGCACGTCTTGTTTTTCCTGGGTTGGTGGCTGTTCCCGCGGCAGACTGCCTTGATGCCCGCCCATTTCACGATCCGCGCGGGGGCCTTTGGTACGCTGTCCCTGGGTCTCGTCGCCTTGCTGCAAACGGCCGACCTGCGCCTGGACATGACGAGCGAGCGGCTGAGTTCGCTCTCGCCGGAAACCGTGAAGATACTGCGATCCCTCGATCCCCAGCACCCCGTGCAGATCGAGGCCTTCATCAGCCCGGAGGTCCCCGAGAGCTACATTCAGGTCCGCGCCAACTTGATCAACCTGCTCCGCGAGTTCCAAGCCCGCGGCAAGAATCTTCGCGTGCGGATCAACAATACCGAGCCTTACAGCGCGGAAGCCCAGCGTGCGGCCGACCGCTTCAACATCACGCCGCAACGCGTGATCGCCATGCAGCAAGGGCGCTATACCGAGATGCGGGTGTTCCTGGGCGTGGCATTCACCTGCGGCCTGGAAAAGGTGGTGGTGCCGTTCATCGATCGCGATATCCCGGTGGAATACGAGCTGATCCGCTCCGTGGCCACCGTCACGCAGCAGAAACGGAAACGGCTGGGAATCCTCGACACGGACGCGAAGTTGTTCGGGGAGTTCTCGATGGGCGGCAGCGAAGGCCGGTGGCCCATCGTCGATGAGCTGGAAAAGCAGTTCGAAGTCGTGCGGGTCGCTCCCGCCGATCTGGTGACCAGCGACGAGGAATGCGAGAAGGCCGGCTTGAAGGTTTTAGGCCTGACCGATGCCGCGGAGGAGAAGATTATCGACCGCGGCCGCGAACTGCTCGGTCTCAGCGAGCCTCGCGAAAAGCTGTCCCAGGAACAAATCACCCAATGCAAGGATCGTGTTCGCGAGGAGGCCTTGAAGTTGGGTCGCTTCGACGTCTTGCTGGCCGTCCAACCGTCGTCGCTCTCTCCGGACGACATGAATCGGTTTATCGCCGCGGTCAGCTACGGCCAGCCCATGGTGATTTTCGAAGACCCCCTGCCGATCTTCGCTTCGGGCGTGCCCGCCACCTCGGAAGAGCGCCGACCGCCCATGCAAATGATGATGTTCGGCGCCCAACCGCAACCGAAAGGCGACATCACCGTCTTGTGGCGGAAATTGGGGATCGACTTCTCGGCCGAGGAAATCGTGTGGCAGCAATACAACCCCTAC
>JAAZNR010000459.1 GCA_012798155.1 Thermogutta sp.
GCGGTCCCCGGCAACTGATCGCGCCTCGCCCGTTTTTCAGGAGTCTGCAATTACAGCTGCAAGCAAGAGGCATCGATACGCTCCCTCTTTCGAACCAAGATACTTTCAATCCGTCGGGCATCGGTAGAACGCAGCCTTGACCCCGGGTCCAATCGTGTTGCGCCATGCTGCAGGATAGGACGCCCCATGGTGCAAAATAGGACGCGCCGTGGTGCGGAATAGGCAAAGGAGGGCGTTACGAATCACGGCGTTACGAGTTCGACTTCCAACACAGGTTGCAAACGTCTTGTGAGGCAGCGGCGGCCAACGTACTGACGGCCGAGCGGCGGGCACGATCGCCGTTCGTCGCGGCGAATGCCGCCGGTGAGGCCGGGGCGAGGCGGCCGGTCGTATGCTGAAGCCGACGGAGTTCTTTCCGTCGCCGGGATAGCCCAGGCTACGTTGATGTCCGCGAATAGACGCGAATGAAACTAATAAAGCCGCCCGGGAACGACATCAATTGAGCCATGTTGTCCCCATCCTCGAAGCGCATCACGCTTGACGAGCACGCAGACCTGAATGAAACGCCAGTGACAATCGATCCCGACGCCGTAGGGCCTGACGGGGTTCACGGTCTCGCCGTTGAATTCCTTGGGGGAGTTTCACAGGCACCCACAACCGCAGCCATAGCACGCACCTCCGCCCTAGCGGCCCAGCATCGCGAGTTCCCGGAGTGCTTCGAATCTGACTAACGTCTCGGAGACACGGTCACACCCGTGAATCCATCATCGGCGACGCCGTACAATTCTGCTATCGGTGGTCATGCCACATCTCGATCTCGAAGTCTCCGGCCGCGAGCCTGGAAAACTAGGGTCATGCCCTTAAGGACGAGTCGGCAGTCTACGCGGTAAATATATGATGATTCGGAAAGTCGTCCATACCCCCAATTCGCGAAAATTCGCGTGCATTCGCGGATTTCGGTCCCGCTTAAGATCCACGTATCCGGATCCTATACGTATTAAGGACAACATAGCAGGAGCGATTGCACCGGAATCCGACCTGAAGTCCCCCGAATCTCACCCGCTTTAAGGAGGCGTCCCACGTCCCGACGTTTTTACGAAGAAACCCTGCTCTGTACAACCAAGTTCCAAGTCGTGCGGAAGAGCTACGTGGATGAGCCTGAGGGCCTTTCCCGCTACGTGATTCGACACCACGGCGCGGTGGGGATTTTGCCGGTCTTGGCGGATGGCCGGATTGTCATGATTCGCAATTACCGCGCCGCCGTGGACGAATGGCTGCTGGAGATCCCGGCCGGCACGATGGCGCCCGGCGAATCTCCCGACCGGACCGCGCATCGCGAGCTGGAGGAAGAGACCGGCTACACGGCCGGTCGTATGCTGAAGCTGGCGGAGTTCTTTCCGTCGCCGGGGATCAGCGACGAGCGGATGACGCTTTATCTGGCCGGCGATTTGGTTCCCGGTCAGGCCCGACCCGAGGCGGATGAGGAGATCGAGGTCGCCGTCCTCACTCAAGCCGAGGCCCTGGCCGCGTTGGCGGCGGGGACCGTGCGGGATGCCAAGACGATGATCGCCCTGCTCTGGTTGGAAAGC
>JAAZNR010000460.1 GCA_012798155.1 Thermogutta sp.
AAAGAACGAATCCATCGTCTTTCCCGAGGTATCCTCGCCGTAGACGTTCTCCACCCGTGCCTTGGCCTCCACGAACGCGGCCGTTTTCGGGTCAGCATCGGATGAGAGGAAAAAGCCGGGCAGTTCGGCCCGGGTGGGATCTGTTTCATAGGATTGATGCGGGGAATCGCCCTCGCAAAGCACCAACAGCCGATCGCCCAGATTCCTCAGGTGAAGGACGACCTCTTTGCCTTTTCCGTCCTCCGTGGCGCGGGTCTCGACGGCGCCGACGGCCGGTCCCGGACCGCTCCAAATCCGTGATTCGGCGACCGCCCAAAAGTTTTTCAGATTCGAGACATGGCCGACTTGCGGCAGGGCCATGATCGCGCCGCAAACGAACATCAGCAGCATCCAGGGGGAACAGACGACGGCGAACTGGGCCAGTCGCTTGAATCCCAAAATCGCCAGCGTTACCACAACCGCCCCCACGCCGATCACCACGAAGACGAATGCGGTATCTTCCGGAAGCCAGCCGGTTTGCGGTGCGATACCGAAGGGGATACGGACGGCGGATGCCGCGACTGTGATCATGCACCCCGCTAGGATGCAATACAGCACGGCGTTCAGCAGATTGTACAAGACCGTAACTACCGGGCCGGCGATTTGACGCAGATACCAATACAGCGTCAAGCGAGTCTGTACGGCGATGGGGGCACAGATCACGGTCCAGGAAAGAACGGCCAGCAGGTTCCCGATCAAGAGACCGACGAGCACGTCATACACCTTCGCCCCCCAAATCACGAAGAGGGCGCCGATTACAAATTCCGTGGCCGCGACGTGTTCGCCCGCAAAGAGTCCCGCGAAATACCGCCCGCCGTGAAGTTTGTCCGGCGTGACCGGTTGGCGCTCGAACTCGTTGAGTTTGTCGAGTCGCTCAAAGACTCGTCGGCCCTTTTGGGGGGTATCACCCGATGCCATGTCCCGTCTCCCGTTTCCAAGTTGAAGAGGAAACAATGTTGCAAAAACTGCCGGCCTTCGTGAGATTCGACTTTTTGCCCCGCGTCAGCCGCGGCGGCTGGTCACGTCGTTTTCGTAGCGGCGGATTTCGGCGGTGACCTCGGTGTCGAGCGGCACCTCATTCCGCCGGCAATAATAATCCCAAACGGCCCCAAAAGGTAGCGTCTTGAGGGTCTCGAACAGGATCAGTCTCGCCGTGTAATCGCGAGCAGTTTCCAGTTCGCGCAATCGCGCGATCGGCTCCAGCAGGGCCCAGAGCAGCGCCTTCAGCATGGCACGCATGCCGGTCACCCAGGCCGCCACGCGGTGGATGCTCGCGTCGAAGAAATCCAAACCGATGAAGACCCGCCCGAGGTAGTTCCCGCGAACGACCTCCTCGGCCACGGCCCGCGTTTCGTCGTTGAAAATGACGACGTGATCGCTGTCCCAGCGGATGCCGCGGCTGACATGCAACAGCACGCCGTCAAGGTACAAAAGCACGGACGAAAGCTTGTCGGCGACGTTCTCGGTGGGATGAAAGTGGCCCGTATCGAGCGTCAACAGTTTCTTACGCGTGACGGCGTATCCCAGGTAGAACTCATGCGATCCGGGGACGTAGGTCTCGGAGCCGATGCCGAAGAGCTTGCTTTCCACCGAATCCCGCAGATAAGCGGTATCGATCGGTTCCCGGAAAATCTCATCCAAGGCATCGGCCAAGCGACGTCGCGGCGTCTGCCGATCGGCCGTCAGGTCTTTCTGTCCGTCCGGGATCCAAACATTGGTTACGCAAGGGGAGCCCAGCCTTCGGCCGAAGGCCTCGCCGATCTTGCGGCAAGCCATCCCGTGACGAATCCAAAAGGCACGTATGCCGCCGTCAGGATGGGTCAGCGTGAATCCGTCGTTCGCCATGGGGTGCGAAAAGAAGGTCGGATTGAAATCGAGACCGATACCCCGCTCCGCCGCCCAGTCCATCCAGCGCGAAAAGTGCTCGGGCGAAACGGCGTCTCTCTCGACCTTCCGGCCTCCGCTTTCGACGTAGATGGCGTGCAGATTGAAACGATGGCGTCCCGGAATCAGGCGAAAGGCTTGATCCGCGCCCTGCCGCAGTTCGTCGGCGTTACGGGCCTTGCCGGGATACGAGCCTGTGGCCATAATCCCGCCGCCGGTAAGCCCCGCGTCGCTCTCGAAGCCGCCTACGTCGTCGCCCTGCCAGCAGTGCATGGAGATGGGGATGGAAG
>JAAZNR010000461.1 GCA_012798155.1 Thermogutta sp.
CGCTCCGCCGCTTGGGAGAGGACGTCCCGCAGCCGCCGTGCCCCAAGCTCCAGCCGCGGAAGACCACGTCGGTCAAGCCGGTAGGACGCTGAGCCGGCCTGCGGCCACGGTCGGAGCGCGGCCCACGATTGCAACCTTCACGCGACCGGGTGGCCGGGGTCGCAGTGATGTAGCGCCGCCTGGGTGGCTGGGGTCGGAGCGCAGCGTAGCCCCCAGCACCGATTGGCCGGGGAAAAGACGTTGGGTGGCTGGGGTCGGAGCGCAGCGTAGCCCCCAGCAGCTTACGCCTGCGGCTCACGGTGACCCCGCGGTGGCAAAACGTCGGAGCCGCCGGTGTCAGCCGGCGGTGTTTCAGCGCTACCCAAGATTCACCACCAGCTTACGCTGGTGGCTCATGGAACTGATGCACTACGAAAAGCTAATGCACAACGCGCCGGCGCGAGCCGCGCCGGGTGCCACTGCCGGCTTGTCCGGCAGGGCGACCGGGTGGCCGGGGTCGTAGCGGAGCGCAGCCCCCGGACGGCCCGCCGTCATGCGTGGCGCGAAAACCGGTTGAAAGGGCCGGATCGCCCGTCTATCATGGCTTTTCGTCGCCGGCGGGCTGCCGCCGTCCGCGCGGCAAGTATTTGTCTCCCGCCACCGACCTATGCCGAGAGGTGTTCCCATGGCTTTGCGAGTGAACGGCAAGCATCTTTCACGCCGCGCTTTCGTGCAGGAAAGCATCCTGGGCATGATGGCGGCAAGTGCCGGGGGCGGCCGGGTCTTCGCCCAGGCGTCGGCCGGTGCGAGCGGTCCGACGTCGCCCAACGAAAAGCTCAGCGTGGCCGTGCTGGGCGTGCGGGGTCGCGGCCAGGACCACGCCCAGGCCTACGCCTCCCGAAGCGACTGCGTGGTCTCCTACTTCTGCGACCCGGACCGCGAGATCGGACAAAGCTACGTGGGCCGCTTTGCCGCGAGGTTCGGCTATCGGCCGAAGTTCGTGACCGATATGCGGGAAATCTTCGCGGACGCCGCGGTGGACGCGGTTTCCATCGCCACGCCCAACCACTGGCACGCTTTGGCGGCGGTCTGGGCGATTCAGGCCGGCAAACACGTGTACGTCGAAAAGCCGGTCAGCCACAACGTCAGCGAGGGCCGGCGGATCGTTCAAGCCGCCCGAAAATACGGCAAGCTCTGCCAGGGCGGCACGCAACGCCGCTCCGACGGCGTGTTCCGGGATGCGCGGGCATTGGTCGAGAAGATCGGCCCGGTCCGCGTCGTCCGCTGCGTCATGTACCGGCAGCGGAACCCGATCGGCCCGCCGGGCGACTATCCCGTCCCCCCCAGCGTGGATTACAACCTGTGGGCCGGGCCGGCGCCCATGGCCAAGGTCACGCGGCGATCCTTCCATTACGATTGGCACTGGTTCTGGGACTTCGGCAACGGCGAGATCGGCAATAATTGCGTCCACGCCGTGGACACCGCTCGCATCATCGTCCCCCTGCCGAACCTCGGCAAGAGCGTCCTCTGCTACGGCGGCCGGCCGGGCTTCCATGACGCCGGCGAGACCCCCAACACGCAGGTCTCGATCCACGACCTGGGCGACCTGACGCTGGTCCAGGAGGTGCGAAACTTCAAGACGCCGCCGCCTTTCCTGGGCGGGACCGTCTTGGTGGTGGGCGAGGACGGCTACGTCGCCACCTCCCTGGGAAATCGCGTCACCCGCTTCGACAAAGACGGCAAGGAAGTCGAATCCATCACCGGGACCTCGGTGGATCACTTCGGCAATTTCGTCGAGGCGATCAAGGCCGGCAAACCCGAGATGCTCCACGCCGACATCGAGGAAATCCACGTCTCCTCCGCCTTCACCCACCTGGCGAACGTCTCGTACCTGCTGGGGCGCCCCGCCGATCATGCCTCGCTCCAGGCGGCCTTGGAAACGATCCCCTGCAACGAGGACGCGGCGGCCGCCCTGGAGGCCGTCGAGTCGCACCTGCGGGAAAACGGCGTCGATCTCTCGGCGGAACCCCTGACGCTGGGGCGGTCGTTGGCGTTCGATCCCGCCGCCGAACGCTTCGTGGACGATTCCGAGGCGGACGCCCTGCTGACGCGAAAGTACCGCGAGCCGTTCGTGATGCCGTCGGCCGAGGAGCTTTGACCCGCCCAACCCGTCGTAACGTTCGCGGAGGCGGACGCGACCTCATCCCGGGGCGCGCTCCGTCAGGCCGGGTGCCTGGGGTCGCGGTGAGGTAGCGCCGTCCGGGTGGCTGGGGTCGAAGCGGAGCGAAGCCCCCAGTCAACGGTTTTCGCGGCGGCTCCCGGTGACCCCGCGGTGGCAAAACGTCGGAGCCGCCGGTGTCAGCCGGCGGTGTTTCAGCGCTACCCAAGATTCACCACCAGCTTACGCTGGTGGCTCCCATGTTCGTTGGCGCAATGACGTTTCGGCGTCGTTCCACCACCGGCTTACGCTGGTGGCTCCCATGTTGGTTGGCGCGATGACGTTCCGGCACGATCGACCGCTCTCTTTGGCACGGGGTTTGCACCTAAGACTACCGGTCGGCGGAGACGCCGGCTGCGAATCTCTGGTAACCCGGCGGTCGGTTCGCCCCCGTCGGGCACGGAACAGAGAAGAGGTTTCGGACTTTTGGGGTCGGTACCTGGAAGAGGTCCCTATTTTCAGGGTAGTGTTAGGCCCCCCAACACGCGAAGCTCTCCTTTGGACACGAGGACCCACCCAACGGCCTGACACTACCGACCTCCAATCGCGCAGGCGAGCTGACTCTTGTTGCCCGAGCAAGACGGCTCGCCTGTGTTATTTCAATACAGCACAATCATACACGTGCTCCAATACTGCTCACCCCGTCGGGGGATGTGTTCTTTTCAAATGCCTCGGGCTGCGGATTTTTTCCCTCCGCCCATCTGTGTTTTTCGGAATCGGCCCTCGCGTTTTTGCCGCCGTTCTCCCTAAAATATCCGGTAGGCGTTCACGGGTCGGCAGCAGGCACGTGAACGGCTTTGGGGAATGAAAAGGAAACGCAAAGAACGCAGAGTTGCGGCTACCGATTCTTCTTTCTCCGCGCCCTCTGCGCCCTCTGCGTTTCAAAGACAGACCGGGCAGGCCCGTGAACGGGTACAATATCCGGTAGGCGAGGCGGCCGTACCGCGGTAATCGGCGGCGGGCGAGTCGGGCTGCCGGCCCCTCGCGCAACAGGTCGTTCGGAGGGCGTCTCCATGGACGGCTGGGACATCGCGCTTTGGGCGGGCGGGGCCGCCGCGGCCGTCCTGATCCTGGTCCGCATGATGCGGACCGCGAGGGAGCGGTACGTCCTTTACTATCGAGAACAGGCCCGGCGGGCCGCGGCGAAGAATCCTCCCCGCAACTCCGCGGAACCGGAAGGCGACGAGGCCGCTCGATCCGAATGATCGTTGCCGGCGCAAGTCCCTCGCTATCGTTGCTGTTTCGTTGTTCGTCAGGCCGGCCGGGGAATACCCTTGGCCCCGTCCGGTAGCTTGGCGCAGATGGAAACATTAAGGCAGAAGGCGGAAGGCAAAAGGCAAAAGGTCGTTCTTTGTACAAAAAGGTCGTTCTTTGTAGGAAAGCGCCGACTGAAGCTGCTACTTCTGCCTTCTGACTTCCGCCTTCCGCCTTTAGACTTTAGCCTGTCGCCCCCTACATGAGGGCGCGGATTGTAACGTAACACGATGACCAAGCGTTTTTTCCTGGAAACCGTCGGCTGCCAGATGAACGTCCTCGACAGCGAGCTGGCGGCGGCGGCCTTGTTGCAAGCCGGCTACCGGCGGACCTTCGAGCGGCGCCATGCCGACATCATCCTCTTCAACACGTGCAGCGTCCGCCAACACGCCGAGGACAAAATCTACAGCGCGCTGGGGCGCCTCAAGCACCTCAAGGAACAGCGGCCCGACAAATTGATCGGCGTCCTGGGCTGCATGGCGCAGAAGGACCGGGAGGCGATTCTGCGGCGGGCCCCGCATGTGGACTTGATCGTGGGGCCGGGACAAATCGGCA
>JAAZNR010000462.1 GCA_012798155.1 Thermogutta sp.
GCGTGCCAGCCGCGCGTAATCGATATCTCCCGGCCCGAATGCCTCCGTCCACACGCCGTCTTGAGACTGGCGGAAATGGATCTCGCTCACGCGTTTCCCGTACAGCTTGACGATATCGAAGAGAAACACCTGCGAGTTGCCTGAACCGCGATACATCCAGTGCGCATCCAGGCAAAGCGTAAGGTTGTTGGGATCCGTGGCCAGCATCATGTGTTGAAACTCGCGGGCGGCGTTGCGCAATTCCATGTCGTGGTTGTGCAGCGCAAGGACCATGCCCCGCTCGCGGAGGGCGGCTCCCAAGCGGTTCAGGGCGTCGGCCTGTACCTCGAGCTGTTCGTCCGTCTTGTCGGCCCGGCCGGTCTCGCGATTCCAGGAGAGCGGGGCGGGATTGATGACCACAATTCCCGTGTTCAATTCCGCCTTGGCCTTGTCCGCGGTCACGAGGATTTGTTCGATCGAAGCGTTCGCCGCCTCCTTGTCGTGCAGCGGCAGCCCGATGTAGAAGGATCGCATTTCCAGCCCGTGCTTTTTGAGCAGCGGGGCATAGCGAGCCACGTCATCCGGGGATCCCAGCAGGGCTTCAAAACCTTGCAGACCCGCCGCGGCCACGTCCGCCAACCCGGCATCCAAGTCGGCGTTGAAATCGCGGTTCTCGCGGCGATAGTACGTGTACCACGGATAGGCGTTGGAGGCCACATGAAGCCCGTCGTCCCCCGCGGCTTCACCGAAGGCCTTTCCCAAGGCGAAGAGATCCGACATCAGTACGGCGGCGGAAGTCGCCCCCAAGCCGCCCAGGAAATTGCGCCGTGAAGCATGACCATCGTGAAGCATACGATCGACCTCCCATGGGCAAGAGTGAAGCCGGCCAGAAAACCACGTCCCTGGAGAACAAAATCACGTCCCTGGAGAAACGGACGGCAACGACCCGTTCTTCCAGCGAGTTCGCCTCTCCCAGCGAGTTTGCCGGCGGCACGACCTTTCCGTGCGAAATGCGTACCCGCCGACTTGCCGCCAAAGACTTGCCGCCAATATAGAGGTTCGTCATAATCGAGAACAAGAGGTTCGTCATGCTGGAAAGCACGATGCCTCCGCGGTTCGCTTTCTTTCCGGGCGTCGAATACGGTTCCCCGCCCACGCGAAGTCTCCCCATCCAGAGAAAGGACAGTGCCATGAAGGTTTTCTCCGCCGTCGCCGCAGGATTGTTGTTGTTATTGTCGGGCACGGTCATGTCGGCCGAGGTTTCGTGGCCTGCCCCAGTCGTTCCCGACGGTTTCGGCGCCAACATCCACTTCACGCACGCCAGGCCGGGTGAAATGGAAATGCTGGCCGCTTCCGGAATGCGATGGATTCGGATGGATTTTTCCTGGGGCGGCACGGAACGCGAGAAAGGCGTCTACGATTTTTCCGCCTTCGATCATTTGCTGAACGATCTGGAGAAGCACGGCATTCGCGCCCTGCTGATCCTCGATTACTCGAATCGGCACTACGACGAAGGACTCTCGCCGCATTCGGACGAGGGACGGCAGGCCTTCGCACGCTGGGCCGCCGCCGCGGCAAAGCATTTTCAGGGTCGCGGCATTCTTTGGGAAATGTATAACGAACCGAATATCGGCTTCTGGAAACCCAAGCCCAACGTGAAGGACTACACGGCCCTGGCCGTCGAGGTCGGCAAGGCGATCCGCCGCGAGGCCCCGGGTGAGATCTACATCGGCCCGGCCACTTCGCAAATCGACATGAAGTTCCTCGAGGATTGCTTCAAGGCCGGCTTGCTGGAGTACTGGGACGCCGTATCGGTCCATCCCTATCGCCAAACCGCCCCGGAGACCGTGATTCCCGAGTATCAAAACTTGCGAGAATTGATCGCGAAATACGCCCCGGCGGGGAAAACGATTCCCATCATCTCGGGCGAATGGGGATATTCGGCGGCCTGGAAAAACTACGACGAGCAACGTCAGGGCAAATACCTCCCTCGCCAATGGTTGACCAACCTGGCGGAGGGCATTCCGGTGTCCATCTGGTACGATTGGCATGACGACGGCCCCGACCCGAAGGAACCGGAGCATCACTTCGGAATGACGGCATTTCCTTACCACGAGGGCCGAAACCCCGTTTACGACCCGAAGCCCGCCTATGTCGCGGCGCAGACTCTGAATCGGGTCTTGTCGGGCTACCGCTTCGTCAAACGCTTGGAGGTTAGCGGCGAGCAGGCGGCTCAGTGCCACGTGTTGCTTTTCGAAAAGGACGGCCGCCCCGCCCTTGCCGCCTGGACGCAAGCGGACGGCCAAACGGCGCGGATTACGGTGGAGATCCCCGCCGGGGAGTATCGTGGGTTGGACTATCTCGGCAAGGAGATCACCGCCGCCCTCCAAGCATCCGGTTCCGCCGTAACGCTGGAGCTTCAAGATACCCCCATTTATTTCTTATCGCGACCATAGAGCGGGGAATCTCGGAAAATCACAATTGCAAGAGGCGACAAGAGGCGAGTGGTGGGCCTCACGGCATCGTCAACCGTCGGAGGCGGGCGATTGCCCTTCCACCACGTAAATGAGCCGGTCGCCGGGGACGTTTTCCAGCACGTCCCGGTTGCCGCTCGGCCAACGCACTTCGACGCGATCGACCATCGTCCGAGGACCTAGACCGAAGTGCAGGCGACGGCCCCAGTCGCTTTGATAGCCCCGCCCGCTTCGAACCTCGTCCGCGAGCCGCAGGTCCCCGGCCGTAACGTCCACCCGTGCCCCGATCGCGCTGCGGTTGGACGCGCGGCCATCCAGCCGTACTTGCAACCAATGATCGCGAGAAGGCGTATCATTGCGTAGGACGGTGGCGGGCATCCGCGAATTGAGCACCACAATGTCGAGGTCCCCGTCGTTGTCCAGGTCGGCGGCGGCCGCTCCGCGACTGCTCAAGCGGACTTGAAGCCCCGGACCGCTTCGTCCGCTGACATCTTCGAATTTTCCGTTGCCCAGATTTTTGAGCAGGATATTCTTGGCCCAATACGAAGTCGTGCGATCCCGCAGTTCTACGTTGTCATCCAAATGGCCGCACGCGATGAAGACGTCGCGGAAGCCGTCGTTGTCGAAATCCGCGATGACAACGCCCCAAGTAACGTATGAATAGGAACTGACGCCGGCGCCGCTGGTGGCGGTGGCGTCCTCGAAGAACGCCCCCAGATTGCGATAGAACGTGACGGTCTCGTTTTGGTAGGAGGTCATGAAAAGATCGAACAGGCCGTCGTTGTCCAAGTCGCCGCAATCCGCCCCCATGCTGGCTTGGGGAGCGCCGAAGGCGTCATAGGCGACGCCGCGGACGATCGCATTGTCCTGGAAGCGACCGGTTCCATCGTTGATCCAAAGGAAGTTCTCCTTGACGTCGTTGCAAACGAAGATGTCGGTATCCCCGTCGTTATCGAAGTCGCCTCCCACCAGCCCCATGCACGTTCCCGACAGCGTCCCAATTCCGGACGTCTCGCTCGCGTCTCGGAACGTGCCGTCGCCGTTATTGTGGTAGAAGGTGTCGGGGATCGGTTGGTAATCAAGCGGCCCCGGATAAGAGGGGATGCCGTTGATGGATCGGGCGATGTGCCGGTCGAAGGAAAAGTCGATGTAGTTTCCGACATACAGATCGACCCAGCCGTCGCGGTCGGCGTCCAAGAAGCAGACGCCCGCCCCCATCTGATCGCCGCCGCGGACGCCGCATTCCTCGGTCGCATCGGAAAACGTGCCGTCTCCATTGTTGCGATAGAAGACGTTCGGCCCGAGATTGTTCACGTACACGTCTTCAAAGCCGTTATTATCAACGTCCGCCGCGGCCACACCCAGTCCATAGCCCGGATCGCCTACTCCGGCGGCCCCGGTCACGTCGACGAACTTCCAGTCACCTAGATTTCGATAGAGCCGATTGCGGGGAGTGTCGCCGGGAGGACTTCCCGGCAAAGGGGCCCCATTGAGAAAGTAGATGTCTTCGTGGGTGTCTTTATCGTAATCGAAGATCAGAAGGCTGGCGGACATCGGCTCGATGACGTACCGCCGTCCGCTGCTGCCGTCCGTGTGGCGGAAGTCGATGCCCGCCTCGGTCGTGACCTCCACGAAATAAAACGGCGCGGGGGCCGCTCCGGCTTGTCCGAACTGCGGCGTCTCTCCCACCCCGGATTCGCTTTTTCCGGCCGGGGTACGAAGGACCGCCGAGAGCGTCTCCGGAACGTTTGTGTTGCGGTCTGATACGACTCGATTGCGATGGGCGATGCCCTTCCATAACACGTAGCCGACGCCCAAACTTGCCAGAACCAAACCGATCAGAAGGGGCTTTCGATCGCGAAGAGGGATATTCATGGTCGCTTGTACGAGCCGGAGGAGAGTTTGGGGGCAGAAGCTCCCGGTGCGTTCTGCTCGCGGTCCTCCGTTAATTGACGATACAGCGCCATCGCCTCCGGCCGGCGCTCGCCGAAGGCCAAGGCTCTGCGAACCGCATCCAACGCCTCCTTGGAACGTCCGGCCGCTCGGTAGGAGCGAGCCAAAAGAAAACTCGTCGCCGCGCTCGGTGAAGCGGCGGCTGCGGCCTCCGCATGGGCTATGGCGTCGTTCAACCGATCCGTCCGCTTCAGATACAGCTCCGCAAGGTCGCGGTGCGCCTCCCAATTGTCCGGGCGCAACGCGAGGGCCCGGTGCAACAACCGTTCGGCAACCCGCCCCTCCCCGTGAACCGCACACAACCGCCCCGCCATGGTGTACGCCTCGGCCAATTTGTGAGCAAAGGATGCGGTGTCGTCATGGACTTTCCGCGTTTGTTGAGCGGCCTCCCGCTCCCGTTCGCGGACTTTACGCAATCGCTCGGTGAATTTGGCGGTTTGCTGGTGATCTTGGAGGCGAGAAAAGACCGTCGCCAAACCGGCCAGCGCAACGGGATCATCCGGTTCAAGGATCAGTGCCAATTCATACATCATCCGGGCACGCCGCAAATCGCCGCGACGCAGGTAGCATTGGCCCAACATTTGGGCCCGCCACACGGACTCCACCTCGCTCGGGAAATCCTTTTCCAGCAAATCCACGGCTTCGTCGATTCGTCCCATCCGGATCAAGGCGTCGGCCAATTCCAGCATCGGACCGATCGCCCCTGGTGACAGCGCGATCACTCGCCGAAAGTGGGGCACGGCCTGTTCGAAACGGCTGCGAGCCACGTCAATGAGCGCCAATCCGTGATGGGCGTGAGCATTGTCGGGATCAAGCCGCAAAACGCTTTGAAAGGCATCCTCCGCGGCATCCATCTCGCCCAGGTGGTACTCCAAGCGGCCTGCGATGATCCCTGCGTCGGCGGCGTCGGGAAACCGCCGCCTCAACCAGTCGGCCAAGCGGTGCATTTCTTCCCGCACGGCGGCCGCACTTCGAGGAATGGCGGCGGTGTCCGCGGGCAGTTCCGGGAATCGCTCGGCGACGCGCGAATTCCCCGCGAAGGAGGCCGAAGAGCCGACCCTCCGCTCCGCCACACGATTAAGAAAGGGAAAACGGCCGCCCCGATAGAGCCGGACCAGGCCCGCCAACACCGTAATGAAAACGACGGTCCCGATCACCAGATGCCAAGTCGGGAGCTTACGGAAAAGAAAAAGAGATAAGACATATCGCATGGCAGCAGCCCCTGCCAAAGCGCATTCAGGTTTCGTTTTACATCGCTTTACCCGCTCGTCGATCGCCTGGAAGTCTGTTTTTCCATCTCATCTCCGTTCCGAACGCAAAGACCTATCGGCCTAAGCGGCCTTTCGGCAAGTCGAGGACCTCGTACTTCGAGGACCCTTGCCGCAATAGGATGAACCGATCCACCGGCAGATTGTAATACGTCTCCGTCTTTCCGCCCAACCACCGGACCTCGATGCGGTCGATTTTCTTGTGTGCTCCCAAGCCGAAGTGCAGGCGTTCGCCCCAATGACTCTGATATCCTCGACCCGCATGGCGCTCGTCCAATTGGACGAGATCACCGGTAACCACCTTCACATGCGAACCGACTCCGTCGCGATTCGACGTTTTCCCTTCGAGGATGATTTGCACCCAGTGATTGCCGTTTCGAGTATCGTTTCGAATAATCGTCGGAGTTTCTCGTGAATTGAGAACCACGACATCCGGATCACCGTCATTATCCAGATCGGCCACTGCCGCACCGCGACTGGCGAAAACCGGCCGCATGCCGTTGCCCGCCTGCGACGAAACATCCACAAACTTACCATCGCCCGTATTGCGGAGCAATAGATTGGCCACGCGCCAGGCCGTGGCGGGACGCCGCAATTCGGCATTGTCCTCCGTATGGCCGTTGGCGATGAAAACATCGGGATTGCCGTCGTTGTCGAAGTCCGCCCAACAGACACCCCAGTTGACGTGGAAGTACGTACCCTGGCCGGCATCGGTCAAGCGGGTCACATCCTCGAAGAAACCGCCGCCCAAGTTCTTGTAGAGGACCGTCAACTCGTCCTCGTAAGCCGTCATGTAGAAATCGATCCATCCGTCGTGATCGTAGTCGGCGGCGTCCACTCCCATGCTGGCGTTCTCCTCGCCTTGTGCGTTGTAAGCCAAGCCCGCTTCCACCGCGCGTTCCTCAAAGCGGCCGCTGCCGTCGTTTACAAAGAGGAAGTTTTCCGCCACGTCATTCAGTACGAAAACATCGGTATCGCCGTCATTGTCCACGTCGGCGGCGGTCATCCCCATGGCCGTTCCCGCCACAGCGGCGATCCCCGATTCCTCGCTGACGTCCGTGAACTTTCCGTTTCCGTCGTTCCGGAACAGGCTGTCGGGAATGGGGAGATAGTCGCGCGGCGAGGGGTAGTGCGGCACGCCGTCCACCATCCGTTCCACGTTCATGCTGGGATCGAATCGCAGATAATTGCCGACGTAGAGATCGAGATCGCCGTCGCCCTCGATATCCAGAAAGATGGCGCCCGCGCCGACACAATCATCCCGGCCGGCCACGCCCGCTACGTCCGTCACGTCCTCGAAGGTTCCGTCGCCTTGATTGTGGTACAGGACGTTGCGTCCGTAATTGTTGAGAAAGATGTCGGGGTGTCCGTCGTTGTCATAGTCCGCTACTGCCACGCCCAGCCCAAAGCCCGTGTCGCCCACGCCGGCCCGATCCGTCACATCCGTGAATGTTCCGTCGCCGTTGTTGCGGTAGAGGGCATTTCGGGGAGGCGTCGCGGACTGGTAACCGGGCAGCGGCGCCCCGTTCACAAAATAGATGTCGATCCGGCCGTCGCCGTCGTAATCGAACAAGGCCAAGCCCGCGCTCATCGGTTCCACGATGTAGCGGCGTCCGCTGCTGCCGTCGGTGTGCCGGAAATGGATGCCCACGCGGTCCGAAACGTCTTCCAGCACAATCGGCCCGGTCGCCTTCGGCTCGGGGGACGGCCTGCGGCATCCCCCGGCAATCAAGACGATTGCGCCGATCGCTAGAAATGCCGTTCGTAAGCTGCTCTTCCGGTGTGCCACGCGACCCTCGCGGATATCGGACCGGTCATCGCCCGATACTCGTTCCATATTGCTTGGTGCGAACGATCGGGTTCGGGTCCCCTTCCGTAAGCGTGATGAAGCGATCGGACGGCAGATTGCTCCATGTCTCCACGTTATGGTCGCGTCTCGGCCAGCGGATCTCGATCCGGTCGATCTTCCGGCGCCGACCGAGGCCGAAGTGGAGCCAAGGCCCCCAATAGCTCTGGTAACCGCGACCGGCGTGGACCTCGTCGGTAAGACGCAGATCGCCGGCGACCAGCGTCACCTTCGCGCCCACCGCATCGCGGTTGGACGCCGTTCCTCGCAATCGCAACTGCACCCAGTGGTTGCCGAGCCTTTGATCGTTGCGTATGAGCGTGGGCGGCTTCCGCGAATTGAGGACCACGATATCCATGTCGCCGTCTCCGTCCAAGTCTCCGAAAACGGCTCCGCGACTGCTGTACTTGGGGGCCAAACCGTCCCCGCAGCGGCGAGAAATATCCTCAAAGGTGCCGTTGCCGCGATTTCGCAAGAGCGAATTCGGCACCTCGTAAGCGGTGGTGTCGTCGTAAAGATCGATATTGTCCTGCAAGTGCCCCTGGGCGATGAAAAGGTCGCGCCAGCCGTCGTTGTCGAAGTCGATCAACCCCGGCCCCCAATTCACATAAGGCAGGCTCCCGCTGCCGGCGCCGGTGATGACCGTGGTATCTTCGAACGAACCATTGCCGAGGTTGTGGTACAGAACGGGCAACTCCGCTTGATAACAGGTCATGAAGAGGTCGAGCCGACCGTCGTTGTCGTAGTCGCCGCAGTCGATACCCATGCTGCCGGTTTCATCACCGCTTCCGTTGTAGGCGAACCCCGCCTCCAAGCCCACCTCGGAGAACGTCCCGTCCGCGTTATTGCGGAAGAGGAAATTGCCGGAGACGTCGTTCAAAACGAAAACATCCGTATCCCCGTCGTCATCGTAGTCGCAGCAGACCATGCCCATACCCGAACCGGCCACGCGCCCGATCCCGCTTTCCAAGCTGACGTCGGTAAAGGTCCCATTGCCGTTGTTGCGGTAGAGGATGTCCGGCTCCGGTTCATAGTCGCGAGGTCCGGCGTACATGGGATAGCCTTTGACGATATGCACGCGGTGTTGATCGTAACTGAATCGGACGTAATTGGCGACGTACAGATCGAGGTCGCCGTCGAGATCATAGTCCAGGAAAGCGGCCCCGGCGCCCATGCGTCTTCCCGCCGACACTCCCGCTTTTTCAGTGACGTCGGTGAAGGTCCCGTCGCCGTTGTTGCGGTAGAGCACGTTGGGACCGTCGTTGTTCAAGTAGATATCGGGCAGGCCGTCGTTATCGTAGTCGCCGACGGTCACGCCCAAACCATAACCGGTGTCTCCCACGCCGGCCCGGTCCGTGACGTCCGTAAAGCGCCAATCACCGTCGTTGCGATAGAGGGCGTTCTTCGGCGGCGTATCGACGATGGTGCCTTTGAGGGGCGCCCCGTTCAGGAAATAAATGTCGAGATCGCCGTCGCCGTCGTAATAGAACAAGGCCAGGCCCGCGGAAACCGTCTCGACGATATACCGTCGGCCGTTCCCGCCGTCGGTATGCACGAAACGAACGCCGGTTTGAGAAGTGACGTCGCGAAAGACGAGCGTTTCCTCGGGGGCGGATTTTTTCCAATCGCGGCGAAAAAGCACCCACCCGGCGACGAGTGCGGCCGACACCGCCAGAATGCAGCCCGTGACGATCCAACGCCGAACCATGTTACGGTTGAACGCCCAACGCCGTGGCGATTTGCTGATAATCAGGGTTGTCGGGTTCCAACCGGACGGCTTCCCGCGCCGCCGCCGCCGCCGTGATCAGATCGCCGTTTCGTCGGGCGGCCGAAATCAGCAGGGCGAAGCACGCCGCGGTTGGTTCACGGGCGGCGGCCTTCAAGGCCAGAACCTGGGCGTCGAAGGGGCGCTTCCCGCTCGTGACGTACAATCCCGCCAAGGCGAGGTACCCGCCCGCCTCGTGCGGCGTCAGCTCGATCGCCCTGCGGTAGAGTGACTCCGCCTTTTCGTAGTCTTGCCATTCCGCGAAAAGCTTAGCCGCCTGCATAATCGTCTCCAAGTGAGACGAGTGCGCTTCCAGAATCCGCTCGAGATGTTCCCGAGCCGCCGCTCGGTCGCCCATGCGGTCTTTCAACCAAGCCGTCAAAAGCGAGGCCTCCGTGAATTGCGGGGCCAACTCCATCGCCCTCGTCAAGTAGCGTTCCGCCGTGGACGCATCTCCCAGGGACATGTAAATCTTGGCGGCGGAGACATAGGCCTGGGCGACCGAAATCCGAACCGCCTCGATCTGCACGCCCGCGTCCCGGAGTTGCTCCCGGTGGCGACGTTCATCCTGCCGTTTGCGTTCCTGGAAGAGACGCCGCATCTCCGCGGCCTCTTCCCTTCGTCCGAGGCGATCCAAAGCCGTAGCCAAGGGATAGTAGCCGTTGGTGTACTCGGGATTCATGCGAATTACGAGCGAGAGGTGCTCGACGGCCTCGACCTCCTCTCGAAGCTGGACCAAGGTCTGGCCCAGCAAGGCCCGCATGGCGACGGCTCGCGGATGCCGTCGCAGCGCCTCCTTCAAGACGTCGCGTGCCCTGGCGAGTTGACCGTCCTGGATCAGTACCTCAGCCAATTGCGTAGGATAGACGGACGACTCGGGTGACAGCCGCCAGGCCTTTTCGTAATGCTCGGCCGCGGCCCTCAAATCGCCCGATTCCAACGCCGCCAAGCCCAGCGCCTGGTGCGCCGCCACGAAGTCTTCGTCCAGCTCCAAACACTTTTCCCAGCAACGCCGCGCCTGCCCGGTCTTGCCGAAGCGACTATACATCCGCCCGGCCAAGTCCCAGGCGTAGACGTCGTCGGGAAACAGGGCGACAGTATCCTCCACGAGGCGCGAGGTTTCAAGGATGAGAGCAGCCACCTCCGGCTCGGCCTTGGCGGCCACCTCTTCGAGCGGATTGGGCCGGGGTTGGTTCAACCAAACCGCGATCCCCGCCGCAGCAAGGAGAATGATCGCCCCTCCGACAGCCAGGACCCGCCGGTTCCGCAACGACGTCCTTCCACGGCCGGCCTTTCGTTTCCGATCACTCCCCGATGCCTCCGCCGCCGACACCGGCCCGCTCGCTTGCCGCGCATCGGCCAAGGCATCCGGATTCGGCATGGACGATTCCTCGGAATTGGCCGGGAAAAATGACATGTCAAACGCACCCTCCCGAAATCCACCGCTCATTATGCATCGTGGTTCGCCGGCCGACGCCGTGATCAACAATGGCTCGTCCCGCTATCACGCGCACCATACTGGACTTTTGCAAATTGTGGTGACAAGTTCTCGTCCGCCTTGGAAGAGGGTTATGGCGAGGGCAATCAGCTGCGAAAACGGCTTGCCGTGATTGCCCAACTTC
Source organism: Thermogutta sp. (assembly GCA_012798155.1). Classification (GTDB taxonomy): domain Bacteria; phylum Planctomycetota; class Planctomycetia; order Pirellulales; family Thermoguttaceae; genus Thermogutta. The sequence continues at coordinate 10,908 of JAAZNR010000462.1, forward strand.
ACCCAGCCCTCACCCGCTGCCCCTCTCCCAGAAGGAGAGGGGAGCAGTTTGCAAAAGTCCAGCACCATACGCAAAAAGCCCCTGCCGCGATGGGGGGACCGGTTGCGGCATGGGCTTGAATCAATAGATGAGCGCTCCCCGGCAGCCTGCTTCAAGCTGCTTCATGCTCCAACTTTGTCGGCGGAGTTCACGATCCGGCGGCCGGAGCAGGCGCGGCCTCCAACTTCTGGAGCATCCGCTGGGCGATTTCCTTGGCACCGGCGGGATTCGTCCCGCTCATCAGAGCCTTGCCGTCTTCTTCCAGCGAAGCCCCCAGAGCCGCATCCGTCTTCTTGATTTCCTCGATCAGATTCATGATCTCGCCGAAAGCGCTGCCGAGCTGCTGCATCTTGCCGGATGCAACATCTTGCAGACGCTGCGTCAGTATTTCCTTGGGATTCCTTTCCACGGGCTTGACGGCCTCACCCTTGCTGCAACCGACTGCCAAGGCGGCCGCGACCATCAACAACGAACCCAAGAGGGTTTTCATCTGAGCCATCATGACCGATTCCCCTTTGCAGTTCCTTGGTCGTGTAATGGAAAGAGGAAAGGGCGCGGGCACGACGACCGTTTCGTGCCCGCACCTCCGATTTCGTCCGACAAGGCCAACCCCATCCAACCCTATTGATTGGAAATCGGCTCCCGGCCGTTTCGGCTACCCAACGCCCAGTAGGTTTGGATGTCCATCGTCGCGGAGATGAAACGTACCGAGCCGTCCACCATGGCGTGATTGCAGCCGCCGGGGTGATAGCTGCGGGCGGGATACAGCCCGTCGCGGTCCGACGCCATGCCCGGAGGATCCTGGGCGATGCAAGTCGGATAGCGCCAATTGGGCGGGACCACCGTGTTGAACACCGTTTGGGTGTAGTTGGCGCCCATCCAGTTCCAACCGTTGTTGCTGAGGTGGCTGCCCCTACCGGCCTCGCACTGCACTCCCCATGCGTTCAAAGAGTCGATGATAGTCTGAGGGTTTTGGCCCGTAATCAGGGGCGAAAGGAAGGTGTTGGGGTCGCCATGGTTGAACCAGCTCGGGACTTGGTTGGCGACCGGTTCACCCGGCAAATACTGCGAACCGTTATCGTCGCCCTTGAGTACCTCCGAGGCCAGAATGGTGTTCGAAGTACCGTCGGTCATGTCGGCCATGGAGGTTTCGCTGAAGGGCTTGATCGCACCGGGGCAACGATTATCGTGATCGGCCCAAATCATCCACGGGCCGCCGCTCACCGCGTAATTGCAGCCTGGGCCGTTCAACCAGCCGGTCTGCGGGGCCTTCATGTCGGAGGGGCACAGGTACGCGTTGATCACCGTCTTTCGGAGCGGCTCGGGCATGTCGTACCAGTTGGCTTCCCAACCTTGGCTGACACGGTATCGCGCGTTCTCCATGGTCTGGTCGTACACCGCCCGCTGTTCGATGAACGGCAGGATCATGGTATGCACGCTGAAGCCCTGCCAAAGCCGCCAGGGATCAACATTCATGCCGAAGTTGGGCACATAATACACATAGCTTTGGCGAGGAAATACCCTGTAGACGTCATGGTAATTCTGCACCGCCAAGGCAAATTGCTTGAGGTTGTTCAAGCATTGGCTGCGGCGAGCGGCTTCCCGTGCCGCCTGCACGGCAGGCAAAAGCAAGGCGATCAAGATTCCGATGATCGCGATCACCACGAGCAGTTCCACCAATGTGAACGCCCGTTTGCGCCATCCGGCAACAACGGCCAAAACTCTCATGGCTTCACTCCCTTCGAGTAGAAACGGAGAAGACTTAAGCACCTCGCCCACGAAGCGACAACACCATGTCAGCCACAGGCACGCAACACGAACCAACAGCCCCCTTCCCTCCCGAAGATTCCACTTCCAAGGGCCGCCGCCCCCTTCCGACACGCCACCCTGCATTTTACTTTGTGCGAGTCGTCCGTCAACGAAATTGCGGGTTGGCAGCTCGAAAAATGTCTTTGTGGTATTTTGCGACTCCGGCCACTTCGGTCTTACCCCTCAAATGGGCAAATCAAGACCGCCGTTGGCATGGAATCGCATTCTCATCTGCTAACGTTTTTCCATTCCTCGACGATGGGACGCATCACCGCAGCCGAGCCGAAAGTTAGGTTGTTTTCGCGGCCGATTTGCCGGCAGCCGTAATGGCAAACACTCCCCCACTTACGTGGCTATCCTCATTCTGCATCGGCAAAAAAATACTCAATAGATGACCTTCAACTCCGCTCTATGGTTTCGAAGCCGTGCCGCGCCCTCCTCGGAGACGCGGCTATAGCTCAGGCCCACCACGCGAAGCGCCGCCATTTCGGCGATAGCGTCCAAACCGGCGTCGCTGACCAAGGTATCCTCCAGCCCTAGATTTTGCAAGTTCGCCAAAACTCGCAATTCCCGAAGGGTCGCATCTCCGACTTTCGTGCCGCTCAAGTTGAGAAAGTTCAATTTGGCGAAGTGCCGAAGCGTCGCGGCGGCGGCGTCCGTGATCAATGTCCGGCTCAAATCGAGATACTGGATTTCCGTCAGTCCGGCCAGCGATTCCAGGCCGGAATCCGTAATCTGGGTGTCCGCAAGGTTCAAGCCTTGCAGCTTTTCCAGCGACCGCAAGGCGGCCAAACCGGCATCGGAGATTTTTGCGCCGGGGAGACCCAAATAACGGAGCGATGGCATCCGGGCGAGGTGGACCAGCCCGGCATCCGTGACCTGCTCCGGCAGGTAAAGCTCCTCCAGCGACGCGAGTGTGGCCAAGGCCGCGACGCCCTCGTCCGTCACACGAGTTCCCAGCAGGTTGAGGTAGCGGAGCGAGGTCGCGGCGTTCAGGCCTTCCAGCCCCACATCACCGATCCGGGTGAACTTGACGTCCAAGTAACGCAAGGATTTGGCGGCGGCCAACTCGCTCAAACCCCGATCAGTCACGGCGGTGCCGGCGATCGTCAGTTCTTCCAAGTTCGGCATGGCGGCGATCATCGGCATGGCGATATCGGTCAGGCGCGTGCCCGCCGCGGAGATGCCTTTCAAGCGAGGCAAATCGGTGAGAACGGCCAAGCCGGCCCCCGTCACCGCCGTGCCGTTGACGCTGATGCGCTCCAGGCCATCCATCCCGGCCGCATAAGCCATGGCAACGTCGGTCACCGGCGTATCGTCCAGCAGAAGGAACTTGACGTTCTTTAAGCGACTCACCTCGGCCACGTCGGCGTCGGTAATGCGACAACCCGACAGATCGACCACCTCCAACCGGGCGGGTTTCGTCGCCTTATCGACGCCCAGTATCGCCCCCTTGCTTTGAAGGTATTCAGCGATCAGTCGTTCCTCGGGCACAAGGGTGTCCAGAAGTTGTCGCGGCGCGATTTGTTGAGACGATTGGGAACGGTTCTCTTTCCCAGGCGTCGTAAACTCGCCCGTTGCAAACTCGCCAGGGTCCTGCCGTCGCGCCGGGTGTGATTCCGCGGCGACGTCGGCGGGGCCGGAAGCCTCCTGGGACTCTCCGGCCGCTTCGCCGCGGAGGTCTGCGGAAGTTGCCAACGCGAGGGCGATCATGGCCGCAACGCCCGTCGATACCGCGAACAACCGAGGGAAGCTCATGAAAGGGCCTTTGCAAATCCCAGCCACGCAAAGAGGACCAAAACGCGGCAGTTCATCCGCCCACAAATGCTCCGATTCAGTTTACCATGCCTCGCTTTCGCCGCCCGAATAGGGGCGACACGCCGTCCGCCGGGACCGCAGGCAAGTCGCGTGCGTGAAACCTATCCCCCTGGCAGGTCGGGGGGAGCAATACGAAGATAGACGTGTTGTCGCACCCGGCGTGCTGTCGCCCAACGGGATGATTCCGCCGCAGCGGAGAGACGTGAGCAATGTACGAGATCAAGATTTTCAGCGGACGGTCGAACCGCGAGCTGGCCGAGAAAGTCGCCCAATACCTCGGACTGCCCCTGGGACGAATCGCTCTCGGCAATTTTGCCGATGGAGAAATCTCCGTCAAGATCGAGGAGGACGTCCGCGGTCGTGATATTTTCATCGTTCAGTCGACCTGCCCGCCAGTCAACGACACCCTTATGGAGCTGTTGATCATGATCGACAGCTTCAAGCGGGCCAGCGCCGGGCGGATCACCGCGGTCATACCCTATTTTGGTTATGCCCGACAGGACCGCAAGGACGAGGGTCGCGTCCCTATCACCGCAAAACTAGTGGCGAACTTGATTACCCGGGCGGGCGCCGACAGAATCCTGACGATGGATCTCCACGCACCCCAAATCCAGGGCTTTTTCGATATCCCGGTGGACCACCTCTACGCCGCGCCGGTATTGGATAGCTACTTCCTCAGTTTAGGGATCCCGCTGGACGATATCGTCGTCGTCAGCCCGGACGAGGGGAGTATCAAACGCACCCTCATCCATCTCCCTATTTTTGGGGGAAGGCTCGCCATCGTGGATAAGCGCCGTGAGGGGGCATCGACCACACAAGCCCACCTGATCGGGGAATCGGTTCAGAACAAGACGGCGCTCTTGTTCGACGACATGATCAGCACGGGGGGATCCATCACCGGGGCTGCCAGGATGGTCAAACAGGCCGGCGCCAAAGCGATCTACTTGGCGGCTACCCACGCAGTTTTTTGCGGGCCGTGCCTGGAACGATTGAGCACGGCCCCGGTGGAGCGGATCGTCGTGACCGATACCATTCCGCTGGCTTCCGGGCGGCAGCTCCCGAACATTTGCGTGCTAACCGTCTCGGAGCTGCTGGGAGAGGCGGTGAAACGCATCCATCGAAACGAGTCCGTGAGCCGGCTGTTCGGCATGTACCGGTAGATGCGGATCGCAACAGGCGTAGGTACGGTAGAGCGTGCGGACGGGAATTCGGCTTGAGAGCCTTCGGGTTGGGGCGGTGAACGCCGCCGCCGTCCGTTGGGGGGCTTCTCCGTTGGGGGGCTTCTCCGTGGAACGGTTTCGGTTCTCCGGACTGGTGGGGGACTTCGCCTTACCCGCCCTTGAAATTTCCGCCGTTTTGTCGAAAATCAAGGATTCCCGAGCAGATTGGAAAATACACCCGACGGCGGGCGTCGCCTGCGATTCACTGTGGAAAGGCCCTGCGGGTATGGAAGAAATCATTGCGGAACTTAGGCAGCCGGGGGGGAAGCGTAGCAATCGCCGCTTGCGAGCGGCGGGCAAGCTGCCGGCGGTGCTCTACGGCCACAAACAAGAGACCATCTGCCTTCTCCTGCCCTCGGACGCGGTTGCGAGCGCCGTGCGTCATGGAGTCCGGGTGGTTCGTTTGACCGGGGCGGTTCAGCAGGACGCCTTCATCAAGGAATTGCAGCGCGATACGTGGGGAAAGCAGATCCTCCACGTCGATTTGGCGCGGGTTTCGGCCCATGAACGTGTTCAAGCCGAGGTCGCGCTGGAGCTTCGCGGCGAAGCGCCGGGCGTCAAGGAGGGCGGCGTCGTGGTGCAGCATCTCCACTCCTTGGAAATCGAATGCGACGTCGATAAGCTGCCCGAGGTGGTTTACGTCGGCATCGGCGACTTGGGATTGAACCGGCAATTGACCGTGGCCGACCTCAAGCTGCCGGAGGGTGCCACTACCGAGCTTGATCCTTCCATGGTCGTGGTCGAATGCCGCATGGCGGCCGAGCAGGAAGCGCCGACCGCGGAGGAAGCGGCGTCCATGGAAGTGGAACCGGAGGTCATTCGGCGCAAGAAAGAGGAGGAGGAGCAGGACGAGAGTGCATAACGGCGCCGGGACCCTGCTCCCAATCGGCAGAGGCCGGTTACGCGGACTTGAGTCGAGGAATCCTGGGTGCTGCGGGCATTGTGGTCGAGGCTGATCCAACGGCTTGCCGGTGCCGCATGGGAACCTGAAGGCGAACCGCCGGTGAAGTTGGTCGTCGGTCTCGGAAATCCCGGCTCGAAGTACCGCGGGACCCGCCACAACGTCGGCTATGACGTCTTGGCGGAGTTGGCACGACGGTACGGCGCTGGGAAGCCGCGAAACCGATTCGCCGGCGAGACCGTCGATGTCCTCTTGGACGGAGTTCGAGTCCTGCTGTTGAGTCCGACGACGTACATGAATCGCAGCGGCAGGAGCGTCGCGGAGGCTGCCGGATTTTTCAAGCTCGGCCCGGAAGATTTGATGGTGGTTTGCGATGATTTGAGCCTTCCTTTGGGAAAGCTCCGGGTCCGTGCCAAGGGTTCGTCCGGCGGGCACAAAGGCTTGGAAGACATTATTCGCAGTTTGGGTACGGAGCACTTTCCACGATTGCGGGTGGGGATAGGATCGCCGCCGCCGGGCCTCGATGCCGCGGATTACGTGCTGATGCGATTTTCCGCGGAAGAGCAAGTCGCCATCCGAGAGGCAGTGACCAAGGCATGCGATGCGGTGGCGGTTTGGGTGGCGCAGGGTATCGACGCATGCATGAACCGGTATAATTGACGCTCGACCGTGATCCCTGCCGAGGTCGATCAACTTGGGCGGATGCCGAGGAACCCCGGCCCCGGGGCATCCTGTGGTTTAAGGAGTGCCATTTTGAATTACTACGAAGGGCTTTACATTTTGGATTCCGGCCGATTCGCCCGGGATCCCGACGGCACGGTTCGGCAGATCACCGATGCCATTACCGATGCCGGCGGCGAGGTCTTGGTTAGCCGCATGTGGGAGGAGCGAAGGCTCGCCTATCCCATCAAAAAGCAGCGAAAAGGGACGTACTGGCTGGTGTACTTCAAGCTCGACGGCGGGCGTTTGGACGACGTCCGCGCTCGGCTCCAGCACGCCGATTACATTCTTCGCTACATGCACGTCCGCATCGATCCCCGCATCATTGACGTGCTGGTGGAGCACGCCCGAGGCGGGTTGGTGTCTCCGCGTGGGCTTGCGGACGAGGGTGAAGACGCCGATCATACCGCGGATAGCGTGGAGGCGGCGGCGGATGCCGAGAGCGAAGATTGACGCATGTTCCCGCAGGCCGGCTTCCCTCGGCTCGGCAAACCGAGTCGAGTGCGGCATGCCGCCGCGCCGGGCCGCAAACGCCTTCGGTTCATCGCAGTCAACCGGTTGAGAGAAAACATGCCAATCCGGTGCACGGGGAGGATCCATGGCAAGTTACAATCGCGTCATCTTGTTGGGAAACCTGACCCGCGACCCGGAAGTGCGATACACGCCCCAAGGCACGGCGGTTTGTGACGTAGGGCTTGCCGTGAACGAACGGCGAAAGAACGCCGCCGGCGAGTGGATCGACGAAGTCGTGTATGTCGATGTGACCCTCTGGGGGCGGACCGCCGAGGTCGCCGGCGAATATCTCACCAAAGGCTCCCCCATTTTGATCGAAGGTCGGCTGCGGCTCGACACGTGGGAGTCGCAGGATGGGCAAAAGCGGTCTCGGCTACGGGTGGTGGGGGACCGGATGCAGATGTTGGGTGGGCGAGGATCCGGTGAGGGAGGGGGCGGCGGTGGATCGCGGCAACGGCGGGCCGCGCCTTCCGGAGGAAGCAACGCCGTTGCGGACGACGTTCCTTCCGCGGATATCCCCCCGGACGACGACGTACCGTTTTGAACGCCGGGTGGCTTGCAGCGACTCGATCCAACGCCGGCAAGTCGAGGCATCGGATTGACTCCGCGAGCGAGACCGCGAGCGTTCCGAGAGCCAGTGCGGAATACAAGAGAGCCGGTGAGGTAAACAAGAGAATCAGGACTGAGGCGGACTCATGGCAGCTTCCCAACAGAAAAGACGTAAACATGCTTCCCGCGGTCTTCCGCGCGGCCCACACGGCGGCGTGCAGCTTTTGCTGGTGGGCACGGTCGAACACCTCGGTAAGCCCGGCGACGTGGTCGAGGTCAAACGCGGCTATGCCGTGAATTATCTGTTGCCCCAAGGGCTTGCCACTGTAGCGACCGATCATCACCGAAGGATGGTCGAAAAACACAAGAACAAGTTGTTGGAACTGGAACGGGCGAAACTGGCCAATCTCCGCCAATTGGCCGAGAACATCTCGCAAGTCAGCATCTCGATCGAGGCCAATGCCAACGAGGAAGGGCATCTGTACGGATCGGTCGGGCCGGTCGAGATTTCCAAGGCCTTGCGACGGGAAAGCGTCGACATCGTACCGGACCAGGTCCGGCTCCAAGGACCGCTGAAGGAGCTGGGATTGTACACCGTCCAAATACACCTGGGCGGAGAGGTCTTCGCCGACCTCAAGGTGTGGGTCGTCCCCGCCGCGGGCGAGGGCGACAAAGCCCCGCGGTGACCGGGGGGACTCCGTTTCGCGGCCGATTCTATCTTCCATAACATTTCCTTCCATAACGCTTCAGCGACGTACTAGGCGTGCCGTTCGGCACGCCTTTTTTCGCCTTAGCTGCCAAATCCTTGCTTCATCAGTTTTTTCGGGCCGGTGCCGGGCGGCGCCCTTTTCTCGGCTCGATCCGCCGATTAGCATGGGTTCACCGTTCCGTTTTGGAGATGCACCCTCGAACTCGGCCCAATCGATGAGGAGTCCCGATTCATGAAACGCTGGAAACAGAATCTGAGCTGCTTGGCCCTGCATTTCGGCATTGTGACCTTGGCGACGCTCGCCTCCGCCGCGTACGCCGCCGAGGGCGGCCCGTGCCTCCGCGAGGGAGATCCTCGCGAAGTCGGCATGGACCCGGCCGTCCTGGCCCAGATAGGGCCGGCCATGGAACGTTTCGTGGAAGCGAAAGAGATCAGCGGCTCCGTTACGATGGTGGTAAGAAAGGGGCA
>JAAZNR010000463.1 GCA_012798155.1 Thermogutta sp.
ACAATTCTGCTATCGGTTCTGCCATCGGTGGTCATGCCACATCTCGATCTCGAAGTCTCCGGCCGCGAGCCTGGATTACTAGGGGTCACGCCCTAAGGGAACGGTCAGCAGTCTACGCGGTAGACATACCACGATTCCGAAGGTCGTCCATACCCCCTATTCGCGAAAATTCGCGTGCATTCGCGGATTTCGGTCCCGCTAAGATCCACGTATTCGGATCCTATACGTATACCTTTAAGGACAACATAGCAGGCCGATGCCGGCCGCTTCCTTCCCGAGGACGAGCGAGACCCGGATGGGTCATCCATAGGCCGCGGAGTCGGCCGGCAGATCGTCCGGCTCTTCATCGGCGAGGACTCGACCCTCTTTGCCGCGCTCCATTTCCACGACGTGGCACTTCACGATATGCCCGTCCAAATCCAGCGTCCGGGGGGCTTCACGCTTGCAGATGTCTCGAGCGAGCGGGCAGCGAGGGTGAAAGCGGCAGCCGCTGGGAGGATTGTCCGGGCTGGGGACGTCGCCTTCCAGCACGATCCGCCGGCGTTTCGCGGTAGGGTCCATTTGCGGAACCGCCGATAGCAGCGCTTGGGTATAAGGATGAAGCGGCTCCGCGTATAGTCGCGGACTATCCGCCGTCTCCACGATTTGCCCCAGATACATCACGGCGACGCGGTCCGACAGATATTCGACCACGGATAGATCGTGCGAGATGAACAGATAGGTCAAGTCGAAGTCCGCCTTCAACTTCATCAGCAAATTGATGATCTCGGCTTGAAGCGAGACGTCCAGCGCGGACAAAGGCTCATCCAGCACCAGGAATTTCGGCCTCAGGGCCACTGCTCGGGCTACGCAGATCCGCTGCCGCTGCCCCCCGGAGAACTCGTGCGGATAGCGGTCGTAAATGTCCGGCGGCAGACGCAGCCGCGCGAACAGGTCCGCCACAATCCGCCGCCGCGTTTCGGGATCGGACCAATCTTCCTCGGTCTTGCCGCCGATCGAAGGATGGGACCCCGCGGCGGCGCGATCGGCTTGCTTCTTGCCCGCCGCATGAATCAGCAGGCCTTCCTCCACGGCGGCACCCACCGTCATTCGCGGATTGAGGGAGCTGAAGGGGTCCTGGAAGACGATCTGCATCTCGCGTCGCAGGTCGCGGAGGGCCTTGCCCGCGAGATGCGTAATGTCCCGACCCATGAACTCGATCGTACCCGAGGTCGGCTCGATCAGTCGCAGCAAGGTTCTGCCGACGGTGGTCTTGCCGCAGCCGGATTCCCCGACCAGGCCGAGGACCTCTCCCTTGCGGACATCGAACGAAATGCCGTCCACCGCCCGCGCCGCGTTCCCGGCCCTGGAGAACAGACTGCGCGGCCCGGGGAAGTATTTCCGCAGCCGGCGCACCCGCAGCAACACGTCATCGCTCATAGTCCAGTTCACCCGCGAAATGGCATCGCACCTCGTGCCCGGCTTCCAAAATCCGCAGTTCCGGCTCCTCCTCCCGGCAACGATCCTGCGCGAATTTGCACCGCAAGCAGAATTTGCAACCGCGCGGCAATTTGGCGGCATCCGGTACGTCGCCGGGAATGGTCACCAGCTCCTTCCCCTTCGTCATCCCCAAGACCGGCCGGGCGCGGAATAATCCCCACGTGTACGGGTGCAAGGGGTTGGCGAAGAGCCGCAAGACCGACGCCTTTTCCACGATCCGCGAGGCGTACATGACCAGGACCTCGTCGGCCATCTCTGCCACGATCCCCAGATCGTGGGTGATCATGATCACCGCCATGTCCTTCTCGGACTGCAATTGTTTGAGCAGTTCCAGAATTTGCGCCTGAATCGTCACGTCGAGCGCGGTCGTGGGTTCATCCGCGATCAACAGCCGCGGTTCGCACGACAGCGCCATGGCGATCATCACTCTTTGCCGCATTCCGCCGGAGAGCTGATGCGGGTACCAATGTCGGCGGGCTTGAGGGTCGGGAACGCCCACCTTTTGCAGCAGATCGACGACCAATTCCCGCGCCTGGCGGGCGCCCAAATCGGGCTGGTGCAGTTGGATGGCCTCCAATATCTGCGAGCCGATCGTGAATACCGGATTGAGCGATGTCATCGGCTCCTGGAAGATCATGGCGATTTGGGAACCCCGAATCCTCCTGATTTCCGGTTCCGGCAAGCGGGCCAAATCCTTGACCGCCTCGCCGTCGCGGAACGTCATGGAGCCTTGCACGATCCGGCCCGGCGGAGCCACCAACCGCATGATCGACAGGCCGGTGACGGACTTGCCGCAGCCCGATTCGCCCACGAGGCCCACCGTCTTCGCCTTGGGGACGTCGAAGGAGACGCCGTCCACCGCCTTGACCACGCCCTTTTCGGTGAAGAAATACGTCCGCAAATCCCGGACGCTCAAGAGCGCCGCGGGCTGCTTGGCCGCCTTGGTTGCATCATGATCGGCGAGCGTGGACACGTAAGGTGATCCTCAGCTTGTGGTCATTCTAAAGTCGGTAAGCGTTTACGGCCCTGCCCGGTCTGTCTTTGAAACGCGGAGGCGCAGAGGCTGTTTTTGAAACGCAGAGGGCGCGGAGAAAGAAGAATTGATAGGCCGCAACTCTGCATTCTCTCCGTCTCTGCGTTCTCTGCGCTTCCATCCTTTCATTCCGCGTAGCCGTCCCTGGGCCGCGGCAAGCCCAAAAAGGCACCCAGCGGATTCGCGCCCGAGGGAGGCAGTCCCATTTTTGCAGGCTTCCCCGCAAGCATCGGGACAGTCCCCGTGAACGGTTACTAAAGTCGCAACCGCGGATCCATGGCATCCCGCAGCCCGCTTCCCACCAAGTTGAAAACCGTTACCGTAAAAAAGATCGCCAAGGACGGGAAGACGACCAACCACCAGTAATGATAATTCTCGCTCCCGGTCCGCAAAATCAAGCCCCAACTGGGAGCCGGCAGCCGTACCCCGAAACCGAGCAAGCTTAGCCCCGCCTCGGTGATGATGGCGCCCGCGATGCCGAAAGGAGCCGCCACCAGCGCCGGCGAGACGGCATTGGGAAGGATATGCCGGAAAATGATCCGGGCGTGGGATGCCCCTAAAGCGCGCGCCGCCTGAACGTAGTCGATGGCGCGCTGTTTCAGGACCTCGCCGCGAATCAGCCGCGCCACGGTGGGCCAGCCGGTCAGTCCGATCACCACCATGATGATATAGATGCTTTGCCCCAATAGCCCGACCAGCGTCAAAATGAGAAAGAAGCTGGGAAATAAGATGATTACTTCGATGATCCGCGAGATTACGATATCCACGGCTCCGCCGAAGTATCCCGCGATTGCGCCCAAGACCACGCCGATGGTGATATAGAGTCCCACGGCCACGAAGCCTACCGTCAGGGAAATCCGCAGGCCATAGATCATGCGTACCAGAACATCGCGGCCGACGTCGTCCGTTCCCAGAATATGAGGAAACCCGTCATTGCTCTTTCGCCAATTGAGCGTCTCGCGGCCCGCCGAGTCGATCACGAAGCGCGGCTTGCGATACAGGGGCGGCTTGACGGACGATTCGATATCCTGCTCGGTCGGCCCGAAGGGGATCAGCGGATAGATCGCGATCGCGCCTGCTCCCTTGCGAAACTGCTCCTCGGGGAAGGTCCTGGCCCGGTAGCGATTGTCGGGCCGGACGCCGGGAATAAATAACACGGCGCTGATGATGCCGATCAGCCCCACGTAAAGGACCGCGATCCTCCCCCTCCGCGCCCAGCGCCCGACGTTCCGGCGACGCCAGACCCCGTTCAGAATCGCCGCCAGCGCAATCCACGGGAAAAAGGCCGCCAAGGCCGTATTGAACCAGAAGTCGACGGTCTCCTCGGGGTTCCACAGTGCCCGGAACCACGGCCAGAGGGTCTCTTTCCCGTCGCTGTAATAGAACGGCACGTTGGATGCCAGGACGGGAGCGAAGATCGCCGCCAGAAAAAGGGGAGCCAGCAACCATAGCGCGATGTAGGCCGCCCCGTTCTTGCGGAACTGCGACCAGAGGATATCGAGATAACCGTCTTGCTGACTCATCGTTGGCGGTCCTGCGACGCAAAGCTGATTCGCGGATCCACGACGGTATACAGAATATCCGTCAATAAGATACTGACCAAGACGACGATCGCGTCGATATAAATCAAGGCCATCAAGGTCGGATAGTCCTTCTGTTCGATCGACTCCCAGCTCAGCCGCCCCATGCCGTGAATCCCGAAGATATATTCCACAAGCACGGAACCGCCCAGAAGAGCCGGCAAGAATGACGAGAAGAGGGTGAGAATGGGGATCAATGCGTTCCGCATCGCGTGTTTGAAGATCACCTTGGATTCCGGCAGCCCCTTCGCCCGGGCAGTGCGAATATAGTCTTGCGATATGACGTCCAGCATGGCGGTCCGCGAATACATCGCCAGGCCGGCCAAGCTGAACAGCGAGAGGCAGACCACGGGCAAAAAGGCGTGCCACAGATAGTCCAGCAAATAAAGCCCCCATCCGAAGCGGTCCGCCTCCGGCGAGTGCAGCCCCATCATGGGAAACCATTTCAGGTAGTCGCCGTAGCAGAAGAAGAGCAGCAACAACATGCCGGCGACGAAGGGCGGTATGGAATATAGAAGAAAGAGCTTCACGGTGATCGCACGGTCGATCCAGGTGTTGCGGTACACGGCGGCCGCGATCCCGGCCGGGATGGCGAGCAAGTAGATCACCAATTCCGCCATCAGCATCAGAGGCGCCGAAACCAATACGGCGTTCCAGATCTTGGCGGCGACGGGTTCGCGCGTCTTGGTGGCGGATCGGCCGAATTGAAACGTCGCCAGCCGCCACAGCATGTGGGCATACTGAGTATCCGCAAAGAGATACACGCAACGCTTCCAGACCGGCGGCTCATATTTCTGCCGGTTCAACTCGTAGTGAACCAGCCAATTGTCGGCGGCCTCTTGGATCCACTCATCGGGCGCCCGATCGGGCACGTCCAAACGCAGCGGATCCCGAACCAGACGGCGTAGCGCGAGGGCGGCGAGGAATCTTTCCCGGAGAGAACAGTCCGAAAGGAGTTTTTCGATATAGAATCGCGTGTCGGCCGGGTCGAGGTAATCCAGCTCCTCGAATAATTCACGGCGGCTAAGGGAGAGCATTTGGCGAAAGCGGGCGTCGAGTTCGGCCCGCCGCTCGTCCGGCAACGGACGTGTCAGCGGTTCCGCGCGGCGCCACCACTGCCGCCAAGCGCCGACCACGTAGGGCGTCTCCGACTCCTTCGGTACGTGCGAATACGTATAGGTAAAAGGCTGGACGACCATCGCGTTCAATGCATGAATGATTCCGATCTTCTCGGAGGGTGCGATGTCGGGCCGGCGGAGCAGCTCGATCAGGGGCGGGACCCCGTGAATGCCCAAGTCCTCGCAGAAGACTCGCGCGTAGGCGGTGATCGCTTTGGCCAGGCGGGGATGTTCGGCCGGATCGGCGAGGCGTTGCCGAAACCGGGGAATTCCCAAGGAACGCAAGAAGCGCATCGCGGCCCGACGATCAGGGGCATTGGGATCCGCGGCCAGCGAGTTCAATTCTTCTACGATCTCGGCTTGGTCGGCGATTAGAAAATGAGCGGCCTGTCGTACGGCTTCGGAATAGTCGCGAAAATATCGGAAGTTGAGAATCAACGGGCGATCCAGCTTGAGATCCCGTTTTTGAATCAGATAGGCTTCCCGCGTCTGGGTGCCCTGGCCAGCCAAACCCGTCGCGCCCAACTGCATGAGCAAGGGGTCCCCGGGCGCCAACTGCATGATGCAGAAAGACACTACCGTCACGCCGAAGAGCGTCGGCAGGATCAGAAATAGGCGTCGAATAATGTAACTCAGCACGGGACCG
>JAAZNR010000464.1 GCA_012798155.1 Thermogutta sp.
CAGCTCCAGTTGACCGGGCTGACCGGGGACACTATCCTTAGAGTTCTACCCTGCGTGAGCGGTCCACGCATGGGGAATTGGGACTAGACCGGGTGACTCTCGCGTTAACGCCGACCCCCTCCTTGCGGGGATATATGCTTGCAGGGAGATATGCCGGTGTGCCTTAGGTAGGAGCAATCCGTGGCGACCATTCTGGTGAAGGATTTGATCGAGGCGGGCGTCCATTTCGGCCACCGCGCGAGCCGTTGGAACCCCAAGATGCGGCCGTACATCTACGGGCGCAGGAACGAGATCCACATTATCGACGTGCGGGAGACCCTCCGCGGCCTATTGCGGGCGCGCAAGTATCTCCAGCAGGTCGCGTCCAAGGGGTCGTTGATTCTCTTCGTGGGCACCAAGCGGCAGGCGGCGGACATCGTCGCCGAGCAGGCCCAGCGCTGCGGCATGCCGTATGTCAGCGATCGCTGGCTGGGGGGCACGCTCACGAATTACGCCACGATTCGCAGCCGATTCGGTCGTCTGGAGGAACTGGAAAGCCTGATCCACAGCGACGCGATTCACACCTATTCGAAGAAGATGCAATCGGCCCTCAACCGAGAATACCGCAAAATCTACCGCAACTTGCACGGCTTGCGGACGATGGAGCGCTTGCCGGAATGCCTGGTGATCGTCGATCCCAACAAGGAAAAGAACGCCGTGCGCGAGGCCCGCAAGCTGGGCATCACCACGGTCGCCTTGATCGACACGGATTGCGATCCCGACGAGGTGGACCTGCCCATCCCGGGGAACGACGACAGCATGCGTTCCATCGAGGTGGTGTTGACGGTGCTGGCGGACGCCGTGATCGCGGGTCGAGCCTCCGCCGGGCTGTTGAAGGAAGGTCCGGCCGCGGAAGAGGAGAAACCCGCCGAGCCGCGGCCCGTTCCTCAGCCCAGCCCCGTGGACTGAGCCGCGCTGCGGAGCCGCCGCGGGCAAGCCGCGGCCAAGGCCGCGCCGCGGGGTGAGCTTCGAAATCCCGCCGACCGGCCGTCGGCCCAATCCTGCCGGCGGCCGCGGATCGGCGATCGTTCATACGGCATAGATGGGAGATCGAGTCATGTCGCAAATTTCCGCCGCCGTGGTCAAGGCGCTGCGTGAGCGTACCGGGCTGCCCATGATGGATTGCAAACGGGCCTTGGAAGAGGCGGCGGGCGACGCCGAAAAGGCGATTGAAATCCTCCGCAAGGCCGGCCAAAAGGTCATGGAAAAGCGGGCCGACCGCGAGACGGCCTTCGGGCGGATCGCGATCTATCAGGACTTCGAAGGCAAGAAGGCGGCCATGGTCGAACTGCTCTGCGAGAGCGCGCCCGTCGCCAAAAGCCCGGACTTCATCGAACTGGCCGAGGATCTGGTCCAGCAATTGGCCCTCGGTCCGGGGGCCGGATCCGCCGAGGAGCTGCTGGCCCAGCCGTCCCGCAAGGACCCCGGCCGAACGCTCCAGGACCGCCTGACCGAGGTGGTCAACCGCATCCGCGAGGGCTTTCGCGTGGGGCGGATTCTTCGCCTGGAGGGTTCGTGCGGGGCCTATTTGCACCACGACGGCGGCAAGGCCGCCCTGGTCGAGGTCGAGGGCGGCGACGCCGATCTGGCCAAGGAGATTTGCATGCACGTGGTGGCCATGCGACCCAAGGCCATGACCCGCGACCAACTCGATCCCGCCCTGGTGGCCAAGGAACGCGAGATTCTCACCGAGGTGACGCGGCAGTCGGGCAAGCCCGAAAACATCATCCCCAAGATCGTCGAAGGCCGAATGAAGGACTTCTACGCCCAGAATTGCCTGGTCGATCAGCCGTTCGTCAAGGAGCCGGGCAAATCCGTCGGGCAATTCGCCGGCGAACACGGAATGAAGCTCGTGCGCTTCGTCTATTGGGAAGTCGGGAAGGAGTGAGGCAAGGAGTGAACCGCTGATGAGCGAAGGAGAGACCGCCGCGGACGGTTTCGCGTATCGCCGCGTGATTCTGAAGATCTCCGGCGAAGGCTTCGCCGTGGGAGGTCAGCGCGGGATCGCGATGAGCTGCGTCGTGGATTTGGCCGAGCAGATCGCGCGGGCGGCGCGGGGCGGCGTGCAGATCGTGGTCGTTCCCGGCGGCGGCAACATCCTTCGCGGGGCGCAATTCAAGGCGGGCAGCGCGGCCATCCAAGAGGCCACGGCGCATTACATGGGGATGCTGGCCACCGTCATCAACGGCCTGGCCCTGCAAGACGCCCTGGAGTCGCTCGGCGTCGAGACGCGGCTGGCCTCGGCGATCCGCATGGAGAACGTGGCCGAGCCGTACATCCGCCGCCGCATCGACCGGCACCTGGAAAAGGGTCGGGTGGTGATCGTGGCCGCGGGGACCGGCCGGCCCTTCGTCACCACCGACACCGCCGCCGCCCAGGCCGCCCTGGAGTTCCAGGCCGACATCCTGCTCAAGGCCACCAAGGTGGACGGCGTCTTCAGCGACGATCCCCTCCGCAATCCCCACGCCGTACTGTACAGCCGCTTGACCTACGCCGACTACCTGGCCCAGAATCTCCGCGTCCTCGACAAAGAGGCCGTCACCAAGTGCGCCGAACACGGGATGCCGATTCTGGTCTTCAATTTCCACAAGCAGGGGAACATCGAGCGGGCGATGCGGGCGGAGCCGGTGGGAACGCGGATCAGCGACGGAGCGTTGACCTCCCCCGCGCCTGCCGCTTGACGCCGCGGGGGAGCCGCGATCTCCCTCCCGCCGCGGATCGGAACGCACTGGTGCTACGCGGAGGCGCCGCGAAGCCGGGGTCGCCGCTGCCCCTGATCTGGGAGACTCTCGCCATGACCGAAGATGAAATCCTGCTGACCGTGGAAGAGAAGATGGAGAAGGCCGTCTCCGTGCTGAAGGAGAACCTGGCCGGGATTCGCACGGGGCGGGCCAATCCCGGTTTGGTCGAGAGTCTTCGCGTGGAGGCCTACGGCACGCCGGTCCCGCTCAAACAGTTGGCGTCCGTGGCCGCCCCCGAGCCGCAACAGATCGTCATTCGCCCCTACGATCCCGGCACGCTCAAGGACATCGAGAAGGCGATCCAGGCCGCCGACCTGGGTTTCAATCCGCAGAATGACGGCCGCGTCATCCGCATCAACATCCCGCCGCTCTCCACCGAGGTCCGCCGCAAGATGGTCGCCCGCATCAAGGAGCTGTGCGAGGAGGCCAAGATCGCCGTGCGGAATATCCGCCGCGAAGGCAACAAATGGGCCGATCAGGCGGAGAAAGACAAGGAGATCACGGAGGATGACCGCGACCGCGTCAAGGAACGCATCCAGGAGTTGACCAAGGAGTACGAGGAAAAGGCCAACGAATTGGCCCGCAAGCGGGAAAAGGATGTCATGGAGGGGTGATACCGCGCTCCCGCGCGACTCGGGCGACGGTACTCGAGCCTCGGGCGTCAGCCCGAGGTGAATTCCGCGCGCGACCGCCCGGCCGGGTGGCTGGGGTTCTGGGTGGCTGGGGTCGGAGCGTAGCGACGCCCCCAGCCGCGCCTCTTCGCAGCGCTTGCACCGCCGGCTTCCGCCGACGGCTCGGACAACTGATGTAAAACGAAAACGCGATGCGCAACCCGCGAGGCTGGGCCGTTTGACACGCCCGCCATACTCAGTCACAATTGATCCCATGCTGAACGCTGCGGCGAGAAGGCTGGGCGTTCGCTCGGCCGCGCGATGCGGCGTCGGTCTTGGGTTCTTTATCGACGGCAGGTTTTCACCGGGAGACGGACCATGCGTAGGTCACGATGGGTTTTGGCAGCGGGCGTGATTTGGTTGATGTCGGCCGCCTATGCCGGGTCGGCCGCCGAGTGGCCGGAGTTCCACGGCCCCAATCGCGACAACCTCTGCCCCGAGACCGGCCTACTCGACCGGTGGCCGGAGGGCGGACCCAAGCTGTTGTGGAAGCTGGAGGGCCTGGGCCGGGGGTATTCCACCGTCTCCATCGCGGGCGGGCGGATCTACACCATGGGCGACCGCGGCGAAGGGGGTTCCGAGCGGCAGTACGTGATCGCGTACGACTTGGAAAGCCGGAACGAGTTGTGGGCGGCGGAGGTCGGCCCCCCTCATGCCGACGGCGGCCCGCGCTGCACCCCCACCGTCAAGGACGGCAAGGTCTATGCCATCGGTACCAGCGGCGATCTGGTCTGCGTGGACGCCGGGGACGGCCGCGTTCTCTGGCGGAAGAACTTCGAACGCGACTTCGGCGGCTTCATGATGTCCATCTGGCGGTTCAGCGAATCGCCCCTGGTGGACGGCGAGAAACTGGTTTGCACGCCGGGCGGACCGAAGGCCCTGCTGGTCGCCCTCCACAAGGATACCGGCGAGACGATCTGGCAATGCGATCCCGGCGACCTGGGACCGGCCGGCAAGGATGGGGCGGGCTACACCTCCATCGTCCCCGCCGATATCCACGGCCTCCGCCAGTACGTCACCCTCGTGGGGCGCGGGGCCGTCGGCGTCGATGCCCGCACCGGCAAGCTCCTCTGGAACTACAACCGCATCGCCAACGGCGTGGCCAACATCACGTCTCCCGTGATCCGCGATCACCACGTTTTCGTGACCACCAGCTATCGGACGGGCTGCGCCCTCCTTGACGTGCAGCGCGACGGCGATCGCTGGTCCGCCCGCGAGGTCTATTTCTTCGATCACCGCCACTTCGCCAATCACCACGGGGGCGTGGTGCTGGTGGGCGACGCGATCTACGGCGGCGACGGGCAGAATCAGGGCACCCCCACCTGCCTCGATTTCCTGACCGGCCGGATCCATTGGAAGGAAAAGGCCCTGGCGCGCGGCTCGGCGGCCGTCCTGTACGCCGACGGCAAGCTGATCTTCCGCTACGAGTCCGGGTTGACGGCCCTGATCGCCGCCGATCCCCAGGCGTTCCGCGTCATCAGCACGTTCACGCCCGAGGTCGTGGACGGCCCGGCCTGGCCGCACCCCGTGATCTGCGACGGCAAACTCTATCTGCGGGCGCACAACGTGCTGATGTGCTATGACGTCAAGGGCGGCTGACCCGCGGCGAACCGACCCCTCAGGCAAGCTGCCGGACGGCGGGGCCCCTTTCTCGAAGCGATTGCGGCGGGCGATTCCTTGCCGATTGCCGGTGTGGATTCTCGCCTGGATTCTGCTGGGGGCCGTCACGGGGTGCGGTCGAAACGCCGGGCCGCCTGGCTCCTTCGAGCAGCCGGGCGGTGAGCGGCGGCCCGCTGCCGCCCCTCGCCGCGTCGTCTCCTTGGCGCCCAGCATCACCGAGACGTTGTTCGCCCTGGGCATGGGTGATCGGGTGGTAGGCGTGACCGATTTCTGCCGCCATCCGCCCGAGGCGACCGCCCTGCCCAAGGTCGGCGGTTACCTCAACCCCAGCGTGGAGGCCGTGCTCCGCCTTCGGCCCGACCTGGTGGTCGTCCCCGCCGGCACGCAGCATTGGCAGGAGATGTTCAGCCGTTTCTCCTTGCCCGTCCTAGAGGTCGATCACCGCAACTTGGAAGGCGTCTTCGCCTCGTTCGAGACGCTGGGCCGGGTCTTCGCCGCCGAGGAGCGTGCTCGCGAGGCGGCCGAGGCGTTGCGAGCGCGGCTGGATCGGGCGGCCGAGCGGTGCCGCGGCCGGCCGCGCCCCCGCGTGTTGCTGGCGATCGACCGGACCATCGAGGAGGACCGCCTCCGCGACGTGTACGTCGCCGGCGACGACGGATTCCTGGATCAAGTCATCGAGTTGGCGGGAGGGGAGAACGCGGCCAAGCACCTGGGCGTCCCCTTTCCCGTCCTCTCGGCGGAGGGGATCCTGCGGATCGATCCCGACGTGATCGTGGATCTGGTGGGCGACATGCCTGCCGCGGCGACCGAACGCGAGGTCATCCTCAGCGGTTGGAAGCAGGTGGCGGAGGTAAAGGCAGTGCGGACGGGCCGGGTTTACATCTTGTCGGACGTGCCGGTGGTGCCGGGGCCGCGAACCCCGTTGCTCGTCGAACGGCTGGCTCGATGCTTTCATCCCGAAGTCGAGCCGCCGGCCGCCCCGGAGCCGCCTGCTTCGCCCTGAGCCGCCGGTGCATGCCGGCGGTGGATGGGCCGCGAAGCGGGGCGACTGGGGGCTCCGCTGCGCTCCGACCCCAGCCACCCGGATATTTTCCCCACTCACCTAGTTATTTTCTCCACTTACCTAGTTATTTTCCCCACTTACCCGGCGATTTTCCCCACTCATCCAGCTATTCTGCCCACTCACCCGGCGATTTTCCCCCAGCCACCCGGCGATTTCCCCCCGGCCGCCCCGGAGCCGCCAGCTTCGCCCTGAGCCGCCGGCGTAAGCCGGCGGTGACATCGCCGCGGCAACGTTCGAATCTCGGGCAGCGCTCCACCGCTAGCCCACGCTAGCGGCTCGCGCTCGCGCGCTCTGCATTGCGCCGGCTGACGCGAGCGGATGCCGCGGATTACGATTGCGTAGACCATAGCGACTGGAGTGATTTTGCGGAATATTCCTGTTCTTCGGGCGGCGGATTGCCGATTAGGGTTTTGCGAGTATTTCGGTCCACGATCCTTGCGCACCCTATGATTGGGGGGCGATCGTGCTGCCACGGAGGACGACCGCGTGAAAACCCGTCGTATTGTCGGCCTGTTGATTGCCTTGTTCCTGCTCCAGCCTGAGCGGCCGGGGGATCCCGACGCGCAAGCGCAGCAGTTCGGCCCGTCGTATTCCGGCGAACAACTCGGAGCCGCGGACTCATCGTCGGCCGAGATCGACGTGGATTCCCCCGGCGGGGGATGGCCCGAGGGCGACTGGGACCATGCCGCAGCCGGCAAGTCGATGACATTGCAGCCGACCGCCGGTTGCTGCGAAATCTGCGGGGCCGGCTATGATTGCCCGCACCTCTGGACGTGGTACAACGGGGCCAAGATCCTCAACCGCTCCCGACCGCGGGCCAAGTCCGTCACCCAAGACATCCTGGGCAATTCGCTGCTGGATATCGAGGGCCTGAACGACGACATCGCGGGGGGCTACGAGACCAAGGTCACGTACTACTTGGGCCGCGACAAAGAGAATCGCGACGAGTTCCTGGAGTTCGTCTATTGGGGACTCAACGAGTGGTCGGAAAGCCAGTCGGTGTCGGGCACGCGGACGAACTACACGTCGGACGCGGGCGACTTCACGGCCGGGTCGCTCTTCAGCCCCTTCGCTCTGACGGACTTCAACTTCGCCGATTGGCAGCAGGCCGAGTATCATTCCGAGATCAACAACTTCGAGCTGAACTGGTGGTTCCGGCCGCGGCATCGCCCCGACCGCTTGGCGCTGCTCCCCAACGGGCGCTGGCAGCGGCAGTGCCAAACAGGGACGTTTTGGAGCTTTTTGCTGGGGTTGCGGGGCCTCTCGCTGGACGAGGGATTTACCCTCGACAGCCGCGGCACCCGCGTGGACGCCGGCGCCACGACCACGCTGTGGGGGCGGCAGTCGATCTGGAGCCAGAGCGACACCTTCGGCATCCAAGTGGGGGCGGAGGTGGTCTTCCGCCGGCACCGCTTCGATTGGGGCGCCCGGATCAAGGCCGCTCCCATGCTCAATTGGGCCGAACAAACCACCCGGATGGACCTGCTGAATGACCTCAGCCCGATCCTCCGCTACGCCGACGATACGGACGCGGCGTTCATGGGCGAAGTCAACTTGTTCGCCAGCTACCAAATCCTGCCGCGCGTGACGGTCTTCGGCGGGTACGACCTGATGTGGTTGGAGGGCGTGGCCTTGGCGGCCGAGCAGACCGACTTCGGCTTGTCCGCCCCCGCCCAGGTGAACGATAATGGCGGCATCTTCTTCCAGGGGGTGTCGCTGGGTGGGCAAGTGGTGTGGTAACGCCCGGCGGGACCGCTCTCCGCTCGGTTCCGGCGGGATTCGACCATGCCGCCCGACAACTCGTGTTTACGCCTCAGCGGTCCTCTCCGCTCGCCGGCCGCGGTCGTGCTGATCGCGGCCCTGGCGATTCGGGCGGGCGTCCTGTGGGGATTGCCGGGGGGCTTCGCCCGCGACATCGACGGCTATGCCGCCGTGGCCGATAACTTGTTGCGTCACGGCGTCTTCGGCTACGGCGAGCGTGCCACGGCCTTTCGCCCGCCGCTCTATCCCATCCTTCTAGCCGCCGTGCGTGCCCCCGGTTGGTCGTGGACCTGGGGCGCGGGCATCCTGCACCTGGTCCTGGGCGTGGCGACGGTCGCCCTTGCCATGTCGCTGGGGCGGCGGTTGGGGCTGGGCGAGCAGGCCTGGATCGCCGGCGTGCTGACGGCCTGCGATCCCCTCTTGC
>JAAZNR010000465.1 GCA_012798155.1 Thermogutta sp.
GGCCGGCAGCGTGTCGTCGGCCGCCGCTTCGGTCGCCGCTTCTTCCGCATGGACGGTCGTTCCGGAATCCGGTATCCACCTCGGCAAACCGCCGAGCGTCACCGACAACATCACGAGTGAAGCCGCTAGCGAGCCGCTCCAGGTCGACAAGAAGCCTCGACGCATGGAAACCTCCTGGTTGAAGGTCAGAACCCAAAAACAGAATTCGCGTCCGATCCTCTGTTCCGCAATTTCATCGGCCCCGACAAATTCCGCTTGGAGCCGGCGCGGCAGTCAGGTCGGCCCCGCTCCGCCGCGTCGTTCCCGTTCGCGAAGCACATCGCCCGCTTTGAACCTTCTACTATACCTTGGCCCGGCAGTGGTCGTAAACTCCCAACCGCCGGCGATCACGAGTCCTTGCGACAGAGCGTCAATCGTCGTTCCCGCGAATCGCGTCCAGCTTATCTTACCCGGCCGAGATATTGACCTTGTACTGCTCTTTCAGCACGTCGACGGCCTCCGCCGCCCGCTCCGGGTGTTGCAGTTGCGGCCAAAGCTCGGCGAGATTCCGCAGGGCGTCGATATGGGAGGGGGTATGGCTGAAATAGAGCAGATCGACGTGCAAAAAGGCGATGACGGCATCTTTGAGCTTGCCGGCCTTGCGATACGCCGCGCCCAGCGTCCCGTACAATCTGCCCATGACTTCACTGTTTTCCGTGAGGTCCGGCCGCTCCGGAATCGGCCGCAGCATGGCGATCGCCTCGTCGGTTTGCCCTTTTTCCACCAGGGTTCGCGCCTTGCCGATGGTTGCCAGCAATTTCGGGGAATCGTCGCCGCTCAAGGGGACGGCCAAAGCCTGGTCGAAAGCCTTTTCCGCCTCCGCGAATTTGCCCGCCAAGATGTACGTCCAGCCCGACTTCTGCAAGCCCTCGACCTTGTATTCCGGCCAAGGGGCCTCGGCGACCTTGCCGAAGTACTCCACCGCGTCGTCGTAGTCGTTTACGGCGATCAGCAACTCCGCGACCATCCGGCAGGCATCCCAGTAGTGATAAGAATTGGGCGCCGCGGCGAGAAAATTGACCATCGCCGAACCTGCATCCTGAGGCGATCCGGTCCCGCCCAGCGCGATCTTTCCCCGGCAATAGGCGCGATAGAACTCCACGTCTTGGGCAATCTCCGGCCGCCGCAGACTATCCGCCGGAATGCGATCCAAGGCGGTCAGGGCGTCCTCGAAGCGCGAGGTCTCCACGTTGGATCGGGCGGTGCCCAAGGCCGCCGGTTCCGCGTCGTACGTGATCCGAAGTATCTGGTTGACGGGCACCGTCTTCGGACCGGCCGCCGTCTCGACCGTCACCGCTTGGGGCGACATCTGCGTGATACGGCCGCGCACTTGCTCCGTGGATGTAACGACGGTATCGACGGCAAACGCCGTCGCCTGCCACAGCCCTGCCGCCGCGAAAGCGATTCCCAGCCAACGCATGTTCATGATCGCCGGTCTCCTTGCGCTCTTCCGCTTTTCTCATACGGCTATCCTACGGCATTCCAGGGAATGCCGCAGCCTGTCCAATCGCCCGCCCGCGTCTTAATTTTACTGCGCAGGGTCGCCGAAACCGGTTTACCGATCTTACGCAGACTCACAAGACTGCGTATCCCAGTTTTCCCATCTTCTTATCCTGCACAGTAAAATTAAGATCGTAAAGCGGCGGTCTAGGTCCGCGTTCGCTGATCGAAGGCCCGCAGCCCTTGCGGCGACCTTTCACCGCGGACCTGCTGGATGGTCTTCACCAGTTTGTCGTACTTGTCGTACCAGTCCTTGCCTCCCAAGGACGGATAAAGCAGGTAGGTACGCTGGATATCCAATAAGGCTTCGTTCAGCAAGCGCGAACGCTCCTCTCCCGTCTTTTTCTGGGCCAATCTGAAACGGCATAGCGCCAGGTTGTAACGGGCCTGGTGGAAGATCGACTCGAACTTCTGATAAGACGCGGCCACCCGGTTGGCGATACCGCCCCACCCCCAAATCAGATAGCGTCCCCCTTTTTCATATCCCCCGCGAATGGCGTTGAGGTAGTACTCCTCCTTGCCCGGCACCTCAGCCCATTCCTGATAGATGGTCGCCGCCTCGATCTGGACGTCGACGCGGTTCTCTTTGCCGAGCTTGTCAATGACGTATAACACTGCCTCCATCGCCTTGTCGTAGATTCTCAAGCCGCGAAGAACGCCCGCCAGCCGCACCCGCAAGAAAATCGGCGCATCTTCCGGGGCGAAACCCGGTTCCTGCTCGCTTCGCTTGATGAGAGTTACGTAATTGGCAAGCGCCTGCGTGTAGAAGGCCTTGGCCTTTTCCGGAACCTCGGGTCCGCCGGGGTCCAATCCCTTGCCGAGACTGAAGTAGGTCTCGGCCACCCAGTTGAGGGAACGAAAATCGGCGCCTTCGGCCCGCTCCGAGATCCGCCCCAGAAGCGTCGTGAAACCGGACAGCACGATCTCGAGTTGCTCGGTTTTATTCTCGCTGCGGAGTTGTTGCAGTTGCTGCTCGAGTTGCCGTCCCAGGCTGACATAGACGGCCGTCAGATTCTTGTCGGCGTCGGTCGCGTCGCCCGCCGTCACCAAGGACTCGAGACGATCCAAATACTTCATCGCCTCGTCCACTTGCTGAGCCATGACGTATGCGCGAAGGGCCAGTTTCAGCACTTCCTCTTGAAAAGCCTGGCGGCTGACGGCGGGATTCTCGTGATCCATCAGAGTGAGCGGGCCGATCGCCTCGTCGTTCAGCAGGGCGATCGTCTTGTCCGGCTCGCCCGTCGTCAAATATGCTTGAGCCAATAGGAGCACGGAATACTCGACGAAATAGTCCACGGCCTGGCCGCCGCTCACGGCCGTGCGGACGATTTCCAAACCCTTTTCCAAGTGATCGCGGGCATTGTCGCGCAAGGCGGTCAACTGTTCGGCGGGCGGGGGATTGGCCTCGGCGACGGCTTTGACGTAATTCGCCCAAAGCGCCTGCCCCAAACGCAACTCCGCCCTGCCCCGGCCCCAGGAGCTCTCGGGCAACTTCTCGAGGTATGCTTGGGCTTCGTCCATGCGCCCCAAATCGATCGCGGAATCCATCACGCACAGGACGGCTTCGGCGGCCTGGTTTTGGTCCGGCCAGCGCTGGACGAGGTAGTCCGCCAGGCGTACCATCCATTGCAACTCCCACTCGCCGTCCCCGCCCTGTTTCAACGTATCCAAAAAAAGCTTGCGAACGGCCTTGA
>JAAZNR010000466.1 GCA_012798155.1 Thermogutta sp.
TCGTCGTTCTCGGCTGGATCGGTGCCGCCGGCGACGTCAGCCCCCATGCGATGTACGAAAAAGCCGCCGATGAACGCCTCTACAAGTTGCGCGGCACAACGCGCTTGCAGGAATTGGGACGGCGGATCGCCCAGGCCTTTCGTGAAGCCTACGAAGCGGCCTCGCGCGACGTGCGAACCGACGTGCCGTTTTGCCATGCGGTCGAAGAATTGGCTTTACCGTATCGAGTAATCACGGCGGAGGAGGCCGAGGCCGCTCGCGGGGAGATGGAAAAGTTCGCCGACCAGCCTAAGGAACGGTGGAACTTCCTTTGGCACCAAAGGGTCGTCTTTCGCTTCGAACGGCAGCAGGCGGGCATCCAGGACGAGTTCACCATGGAATTGCACGTCTTGCGGGTGGGAGATGTCGCCGTGGCCTTCAATCCATTCGAGCTGTTTACGGAATACGGATTGCGGATGAAGGCCCGTAGTCCGGCACTTCAAACCTTGGTCGTTCAGCTAGCCGGGACCGGCGATTGCCCCGGCGGCTATCTGCCCACGGAAGAGGCCGTCCGCGGCGGCGGATACAGCGCCGTCCCCCAAAGCACGCTGGTCGGTCCGGAAGGGGGTCAAATGCTGGTAGATCGAACGGTCGAGCTGATCGGGCGGTTATGGAGCAATCCGTAGACGGGATCGATCCGTAGGCTTTTGCCGGAAGGCAGGGCGTCCGGCATAGATCAGCAGGTAGAGGTCCTGTCATCTTGGGCGCTGAACGTCTTGGGCGACTGGGAGCTACGACATGGTTGATGAAGCAGTCGGTTTCGTCAGAGCCTGCACCGCTTACAATCTTTCCGCCTTTCCGGCTATAAGTCTGCCTATAAGTCTGGCTATGAGTCTATTGTCCTGGCCGTGCCCATCCCATGCCCATGCTTTGAACCCTCGGCCGAATATCGTCATCGTGCTCGCCGACGACATCGGTTTCTTGTAGCCGTTCACACGCCTGCTCGGTCTGGCATTGCAACGCGGAGGCGCAGAGGCTGTTTTTGAAACGCAGAGGACGCAGAGGACGCGGAGAAGGCAGAAGGAGAACGAAGAATTGGCAGCCCGAACTCTGCGTTCTCAGCGTTCTCTGCGTTTCCATCCTTTCGTTCCGCCTAGTGCTCTGTGACAGCTAGGAATTAGGGTTGGCTTGGTTGGCATTTTCGCGGAGACTCCTTGTCGTCATGTTCGATAAGGAGGTTGCCATGAACAAGAAGTATATCGTGGAGTTGACTGCCGAGGAACGCTCAGTGCAAGTGCTTTGTCACAACTAAAAACGGGGATTGGCATAGGGCCGTTTTGCGGAATCTACCGGGACGTGCTAACAAGGTCACACGTCGGCCTAATCCCAAAATTAAGCTGTCACAAAGCACTAGACGCACGACCGTCAAAGGACCGTGAATTGCGCAGGGGCCTCTTTTGGACTTGGAGTCGGTCGCTGCCGCCGTCCGAGAATGCGGATGCGTTCTTCCACCGGCTTCACCCTTGTCGAAATCCGCGCGGAAACCCGCCGGCTGCGCATTTCCCGCGGCACTCACGCCGAGCGCGGCTGCAGGGGGACAAGTTTCATCGCCGCACGGATGCCTGCCGGCCGGCGCCTCGCGCCGGCCCCGTGGTATAATCCAGAATCTGTGCCGTTGGAACGCACCGCAAAGTCCGGCTTTTGTCCGCACGAACGATACCTTCGCGAGACGCAAGCCGGTCGCCCATTCCTTTATCAGCCGAACGACAGCGTCATGGATTCAGAGTTGAGCGAATTTCTGGAGGCCGCCAAGGAAGCCGCTTGGTTGGGCGGTGAAATCCTTCTCGAAAAGTTAGGGACTGCCGCCGTTCGCGAGAAGGGCTACGCGGATTTCGTCACGGAAGCCGATCTGGCCTGCCAAGAGGCGATCGTCGCCCGCCTGTCCGATCGATTTCCCGCCCATCGATTCCTCTCCGAGGAGGGCGCACTTGCCGTTCGTCCCCAGTCGGTCTCGCATGTGTGGATTCTCGATCCACTCGACGGAACCACGAACTACGTCCACCAAATCCCATTCTTTTCGGTATCTCTCGCCCTCGAGATCGACGGCGAATTGGCGGTAGGCGTGATTCTCGACCCTTCCCTGGGAGAACTATTCTGGGCCGCGGCCGGGGGAGGGGCATTCCTCAACGGCCGCCCGATTCGAGCAAGCAATTGTCAGGCATTATCCGATGCCCTGGTGTCCATCGGGTTGCCTGCGCGAATATCTCGCGAATCCGTCGAGATCGCCGTCATGACGGCCTCGGCCGAGCGCTGCCAATCCTTGCGGAGGACCGGTTCCGCGGCCCTGAACTTGGCGTACTTGGCCGCCGGGCGGCACGATTTGGCTTGGGCCTTCACCACCAAGCCGTGGGATGTGGCCGCCGGAACCATTCTCCTTCGAGAGGCGGGCGGCGTTATCTCGGCTCCCGATGGCAGCCCTCTAAACTTACAACAAGAGCGAGTACCCTATGTCGCCGCGGCGTCGCCCGAACTCCAAACCGCCTTCTTGAACCTGATACAACCCCTGCTTTCGCGGGCCGCTATTTCGGGGATCGCAGATGAAAACGGTTAGGTTGAATGCGAAATGCTACCCCCTCTCCAGTAGCATCAAGTCGGTCAACGGGGGGGTTAAGTTTGGGAATCCCGTGCAGTCGAGCTAAAATTGAGGAAATCGGTTCAGTCTCAGGACCGGGCGGAGGGCCTCTATCCCAATCTCGCAATCCACTAACAATTAAAACGAGTGCGGACTGCACAAAGTAGAGTTCAGCCGGGCAAAAGGGGCCAAGCAACGTTACCGGCGTGCCCGCCCGCAAATCCGATGGCAGCCTCCTGTTGTCGTGTTGCAGCCACCCTCGTGCGCGGACGGAGATGAACGTACCAATCGAGACCGCAGGGCGATTTCGCCCGAGTAGCCGCAGGGCAATTCTGCCCTGGCTAACGTGCCGGCGGATTCCTGGGCCGAGCGAGAATTTCAGGGGAGTTTCGGCCGGTGTGCGGGCGGCTTCGGCCGCCCGTGGGGCACAAAATCAAATCTAGAATCGAACGGGGTAAAGCATGAGAACCGTCAACCGGCGCTTCGTGGTGATTTTTACAGTTTCACTCATCATCTTGGGAGTGGCCGTTTATTTCTTCCAGCGGTTCCAAGTCCGACGGAATGCCCGCTTCTTTTACGATCGTGCGCTTCAAGCCCAGGCCGAGGGCAAGGTGCCGGACGCCATCCGCAACTTGCAGTGGTACGTCGAGTTCGTCCCGACGGACACGGAGGCGGCGGCCCGTCTGGGAGAGCTGCTGGTCGAGGCGAAGGCCGACGGCGCGGCCTTTTTCCGGCTGGAGAGCGTCCTCCGCCGCGATCCATCGCGGAGCGACTCGCGGCGATTGCTGGTCGATATCCTGCTGCGTATGGGCCGGTTTCGAGACGCGCAGGCGCACCTCGAACAATACCTTTTGAAGGAGTTTCCCGAGGATGCCGACCTGCTGGCCAAGTGGGGGCGTTGTCTGCGGGGACTCCGGCAGCCTGAACGGGCACTCTCCGTACTCCAACAGGCGATCGAGAAAGACCCCGCCTTGGAAGACGCCTATCTCCAGGCCGCGGCGATAACGCGCTACGATCTCAAGCGTCCCGAGGAAGGCGACGCCTGGATCGACCGCCTGCTCAAGGCCGTGCCCGACTCGGCAACCGCCAAATACGCCGCCGCCGTGTATTTTTACGAGCTGAAGGACTACGCCAAATCCTATGAGCTGGCATCTCAGTCGGCCGAACAATCGCCGCAAAACGTCCAGGTAATGCTCCTGGCGGCGGACACCGCCCTCCGCACGGACAAGCCCGAGGAATCCAAACGCTGGGCGGAACGGGTGCTGAAGGCCGATCCGGAAAGTCCCGACGGCTACGCCCTGCTTTCCAGCGCGAGCTTGCGGCTGGAAGGGGTCGACGCGGCCATCAAAATACTGGAAGAGGGTATTACCAAGGTCAAGTCGCGAGATCGCGACCGGTTGTTATGGACGCTCGCGAGCCTGGAGTTGGACGTCGGCCGAGCGGACTCCGCCGAGGCCCGCGTCGAGGCCTTGACTAAAAGCGCCTATGATCCGCCGCGAGTGCGATACTTGCGGGGCCGACTCTTGGCTCAAAAAGAGCAATGGTACGAAGCCGTTCAGACCCTGGAGCAGGCCCGGACCGGCCTGATCGACCAACCCGACCTCCTCAAACAAGTGGATTTTTGGCTCGGCGTGTGTTACGGGCAAATGGGTAATTTGGACCAAAGCTTCGCGGCGTACGCCAAGGCCGTCAACCAGGATCCGCTTTGGCCGCAAGCCCGCTTGGGCCGGGCGGCCGCGTTCGCGGAGCTGGGACGGGTGGACGAAGCAGTCGCCGAATACCGCACCTCGGTGCAGATGAATCAATTGAGCA